>CAJJZO010000022.1 GCA_905197585.1 uncultured Collinsella sp. | reverse complement strand
AAACTCATCGTAGGCCTTAAGCGATGCCTGGTCCCAGCCAGCGGTCGGCAGCACTTTCTTGCTCAGCTGCTTGCGCAGCTCCGAGAGCACAACGCCCGGCTCCACGCGCAGCAGAAATTGGCCTTGCTCATCGCGGCGAAGGCCCAAGTAGCGATTCATACGGGAAGTATTGAGGATATGCCCGCCGTGGGGCACGGCACCGGCGGCAAGGCCGGTTCGGGCGCCCTGAACCGTTACCGGGACACGCTCGGCATGGAGCTTTTCCAAAATGGCACGGACCTCGTCTTCCGTTGTCGGAAACGAGATGCTCGAGGCCTCGCCCGATGCGCGAGACTCATCGCGACCATACTCTTCGAACTCGTCGGTGAAGGGTTTGATGGTTGCAGACACGCGAACTCCCCCTTTAGCTAACTACAGTGTTTGCAGGGAGATGTTACCGCATCGTTTCGTCGACGTGTTCGAGACCGTCTCCATAATTGGCGATTTTTACGTTCGTGCAATTCGGCGAGCGGCTTGATTTCCTCGACAGACGATGCTTTTGACACATATGGCCCCGCCGTCGCCGACCGCGCGATTGTCGCTTGAAAAAAGTTGGAGTATTTTTTGCCGCCTTTTACCTGCGGAGACACCAATCCGTCAAGCATTTGGTCAGAAATTGGTCAAGTATCGGCTGATACCGTCGGCGTCGACAGCCAAAACCGATAGAAGTTTT
Organism: uncultured Collinsella sp.; assembly: GCA_905197585.1. Taxonomy (GTDB): domain Bacteria; phylum Actinomycetota; class Coriobacteriia; order Coriobacteriales; family Coriobacteriaceae; genus Collinsella. The sequence continues at coordinate 14,170 of CAJJZO010000022.1, read as the reverse complement.
GGCCCAGAAGCAGGGAGGTTCCCATGGCATATTACTGGCCCCAGTACGGCATCGCCATCGAAGTCGACGACGATCCCCATCTCCTGCCTTTCGACGAAGAGGCATTCCCCGATACGACGGTCTACCACGTTACCACCGATGTGATCTGCGACCCCGAGTCGTTCTCGGCGCTCGCCCACCACATCGCGCATATCCACGACATCGAGCTCCCTCCCGACTTCGAAGAGCTCGTCTACTCGCGCCGCCTGATGCTTCACATGCTCTTTGGAGCGGACCCGTCCACCTTTGCGCGCATCTATACCGCCAAGGATGCCGCATGAGCGCGAAGAAGCCACCCCACTTTGCAGGCCTGGGTCGTCGCAAGAAGCTCATCGTTGCCTGCTTGGCCATCGTCTGTGCCCTTGTCGCCGTAGGACTATACGTTTGGCAGTCGCAGCCCGTACCCGAGGCGGGCGCTTCGGTTACGACGGCCGAGGGCAAAACGCGCCAGGAAATCCAAGATGAGCTCGACGCCATCGTCCGCGACAACATGATGACGATTTCGGTCGCGCCGGTCGCTCAGCTGCAGGAGGACGGCAAACTGCGCGTCAACGTGCAAAACGTCCAAGACAATAAATTTCCCCAGCGATTCCGCGTCATCCAAAACGACGAGACCATGTACGAATCCGGTGTGGTCGAGACCGGCAAGACAATCGAGACGTGCCCCGCCGGCGACATCAAAGAAGGCGAGGCGTACATCGAGATCCAGGCACTCGATGCAAAGACCCTCGACAGCCACGGCAATCCGACACGTGTCAAGGTACGGGTTGAGCAAACCGAGAACTAGCCTTCCGGCCGACACGGCACCGCATGCAATTCACCAGCATTCGTCCAATCATCGCGGGGACGGCCCGCGGCGAATAGAAAGGAACGACCATGGACATCACCAGGAACATGAACGGAGTCAGAGCGCTCGTCGTGGGCACAGGGCTCGCGCTCGCGCTCGCAATGGGCGCCGCCCCGACGCCAGCTATGGCAGCCGGGCGCGTTGGAACCACGAAGGTAATGGTCAGGACCGAGATCGACAACGTTGAGTTCAAAGTTCCGACGGTTATTCCCTTCGTCGCCAAGGCCGACGGCACGCTTCAGGGCCCCTCAGAAGACGCGACCACCATCGACAATCATTCGGCCTACGGCATCCATGTCACCAACATGAAGATCGACGCCATGAACACCTGGACCATTGCCGCCGACGCCAAGGCCGGAACCGCGCAGAACTCCATCGACTTTAAGGTCGGCCCCGACGGCGCGCTCCAGAACGCCAGCGCCGCCGCGCAAGGGACGGGCCTCGATCTTTCCAAGAATGCAGCCTTCGACATGGGCTACCAGGGCATTGCCGGCGGCACGGACAAAATCAAGCTCAAGACAAGCGGAAACGTCGCCCGCGTCACGCGCGACATCTTCCGCGTAACCGGCGAAGGCGATCAGGTTGCGACGATCACCTGGACGGTCGAGCCCGGTGCGCACACGGCATAAGGCCGTCGCCCTGGCCGCCGCCGTCAGCATCCTAGCGTTTGGGCCAGCCATGGCCTTTGCCCAGCAAGAACAGGCGCAGGCCGCCACGCAAGTGACGGTCGACCTCTCGGAGCTCGACCGCGGCGACCGCGAGGAACCGTTGGCGCAGACAGGCGACAGACGATGGCTCTTGGCAGCAGGCGCCACAGCAGCAGGCGCGGGAACCGCCGGCCTCGGTCTGCACATCAAACGCAGCCAGAAACAAAACACGGACAGGCCGCACTAAATTAGCTAAGGAGACCCCATGGCATCGAAGAACCTTTTGCCCGTCGTCGCACTCTGCGGCGCGCTCGCAACCGGAACGCCTGTCGCCGCTTGGGCGACTCCCGTCATGGCAGACTCCTTACCAGTAGCCCTAAGTTCCGCACCAAATCCGTCGAGCGCCATTGCGTGCGAGCGTTTTTCGATCGCACAGGCCGTGATCTCAACCTCGGGATGCCTTCGTCGTAATACGGACGGCTCGATAGTCGTGGATATCAAGCGTTCGAACAAGGCAAACGGCTCCCAGGCGGGGTGCGCCGTCTGCACGTGGCGCTCGGTTGTGCTCGATGCAGATGGCGATCCATGCAATTTAGAGCTGCGCATCGACATCGCTTCGGGCGATGACTCGGCGAACGGAGCGAAGGTCGCCTTCGACGGTGCGTTTTTCGAGAAAGGAGGCGGTATATGTCTGGGCTGCGCCGCCGCGAATGCAGACGATGCGCAGCCCACCCTCTCATTCACGGCATCGTTGCGGCTGACCAAAGCCGGTACCGATGTTATCGCGGCGGGAGAAGCGTCCCTGCTGTTCTACGCCGTCAGCACCAAAGACACAGGCGCTCATTTCGAGAAGCCAGCCGGATCACTCAGCCTTACACGAGGGATAGAGGCAGGCCCTATTGAAATCGATGCCCACGCGCAAAGCAGGCAACGCATTCTTGCCGACCCGGCGCTTCTCGAAATGGAGTGGAACGGATCCGGAGCCATCGGAATTCTCCCCTCCGCGTTTGACGCCAAGACGCTTCCCCCAAACGACGAACCCATCAACGCAACCATACAAGAAGAGAGCGCGGACAAAGAAGCAGGTGCGGGCGACACGCCGTCGCCGACAAACAGCGTCCCAGCTTCTCTCGAAGCGCCGAATGAGCCCGCTGCCGATCCAAACGATCCCGAGCTCGCGGACAGTCTGGGGCTTGCTGATCCTCAAGAGATCGATGAAGGTAACTGCTGCGTGCTTGCCGCGCTCGACCACACAGAGGTCATCGACGCTGCGAACATCGAAGTTGCCGCCGCCAATCAGCCCGTCCGCAAGTCGGCTATCATCGCATTTCCTGAATCCATCGAAGTCGTCTTTTTGCCATCGGGCGAGGTCGTGGCCCCAACACTGCTCACCTTGTTGGGCGCCAAGAATACTCGAAACGAAATTAAAAAGGTCACAGTTGTCGACCCTGCAACCACCGCCAAGCTGCGTCTATACGCCGTTGCTCCAGACGGAGGCAAGACCTTGGAATTCGATGGTGACACACTCCTAGCCTGGCGACGTCTGGACATTATGCAAGACGTCTCATACCAGATCGAGCTCGAAGGGTTTGATCGTGCCCGCGATGCCAATATCATCGCCGCGGCTATTGAATCCCCACAGCGGCTTATGACACTGCGCTTTGAATACTATCCCTATGTCCCGACAACCACCTGAGGCTTAAATGCCGCGCATCATTCCTAATACCACTTATATAACGTATTAGATGAGTCGCGATGTGCCTCGCATTTCGTTCTGTTACGATTGCCACGTTGGCATCAATACAGGAGGGCTCATGCCGGGCTTGGGAACAATCATCAACGTTGTGCTTTTAGTTGCGGGCGGTCTTTTGGGATTAGCGGGCGGCCGCTTCATTACACCGCGCATCCAAGACACGCTCATGAAAGCATCGGGGCTGTGCGTCCTGTTTATCGGCCTTGGCGGCACCATGCAAAAGATGCTCCTTATCGATGGGAAGGCGCTAGCGACCACCGGCACCACCATGCTCATCGTCTCGTTCGCCCTCGGCTCGCTCATCGGCGAGGCCATCAACTTGGAGGCCGCCATCGAGAACCTTGGCGAATGGCTCAAGCGCAAAACCGGCAGCGAGGGCGATAACGAGTTCACCAACGCTTTTGTCTCGACTTCACTCACCGTGTGTATCGGCGCCATGGCCATTGTGGGATCGATCCAGGACGGTCTGCTCGGTGACTGGTCAACGCTTGCCCTGAAAGGCGCATTGGACTGCATCATCGTCTGCACCATGACGGCGTCGCTTGGCCGCGGCTGCATTTTCTCCGCCCTGCCCGTCGCCGTGTTCCAGGGGACGATCACGCTGTTTGCCGGCGCACTCTCCCCCATCATGACCACGGTAGCCCTCGACAGCCTTTCGCTCGTAGGCTCCATGCTCATCTTCTGCGTCGGCGTCAACCTCATCCGTCCTCAGACCTTCCGCACGGCCAATATGCTCCCCTCCGTCGTCATCGCCGTCATCTACGCCCTCCTGTTCTAAATCTATCTACGCAGCAGTATCTCGAACACCTGTTTGATGCTGTGCTATGATATGAGGTCACCGAAGCTGCGTTAGGAGAGGAGGAGCGGTGGCCGACCAGGACATCAAGATGCTCATCGAGCGCATTATGGCCGAGGCCCGGACCCATCAGTCCGCCCGCTTCTCAAACGAAATCTACGCAGACGAGCCGATTCTCAAAACCGGCCGACAGATGCAGAATTTCCTCCCCGACCAATACCGCAAGATGCGCGAGATATCGCGCTGGCAGGATGACCCCAAGGGCGGCGCGGGCCGCTGGCTATCGGAGGCCGAGCTTTTCTACCGCCAAGGCTTGCTGATGGCCGACTTTGAGGACGACTGTCCCTACAACGGCACCTTTAAGTCGTACTTTCCCACCTACAATGCCATGAGCGACCGGCAGTTGCGCGGCTACTTTACCTGGCGTGCCCAAGTGCGCCGCGGAACCGTCGAGGAAACGTCTACATCCTTTGCCTTTCTGTATCTCTATGAGCTGATTTGCGGCATTGGCATAGATGATCCGCTCGAAGGTTTTAACAAGATCAAGGCCTTTTGGGATGTCTATCGCGCCTTCGAGCCCGGCATCGACCGGTTTGCGCGCGTGTGGCTGCAGGATTACGCCGTTTTCCACGGACTCGACCCCAAGCTACTTCGCGACTCTAAAACCGTCATGTTCGATAACGCCCTTATCGAGCTACGCCGCGCAGCGCGAGACCTTGTACCAGCACCGGCACCGTCCGGCCAGACCCCTAAGCGTCGCAAAACCTCCGAGCCCACGCTCCCCCTTCCGCCCGATGAGGTGCGCGAGGAGCGACTCATAGCCGCCATCAACGCCCTCTCCACGTACAACCTAAGTAACTCGCGGCTCGACCGCAGCCACCACCGCGATCTGCGCCACGTGGCGTGCGCCGTGTATGTCCGTATGGCGCGCTACTATGACACGCACCGAAAGACCGACATCGTGGCGAGCTTATTTGGGGAGGAGACGGCCATGCCCTACACCATGTTTGCCTCGGCCGTATTCTTTTCGCCCGAGCGCCACGAGGACTGCGAATACCACCTGGATCCTATCCATATCTACCGTTGCCAAAACGGCTTTTGGGAATGCATGCGTATCCACGGTAGTAGGCAAAAGAGCAGCAAGCTCGGTGAAATGATGCGCGCCTGCGACCAACGCCTGCGCCTGGCGCTGGACCCCGCCCATCCCCTTAAGGAAGAAAAGGTCCCCAAATATCTGGCCAAGATTATCGATGACGAGATTGTGGCATGGCTCTCGTGGGACGCCGCACACCAGCCCGTCAAGATCGATATCGATCTGAGTCAGCTGGGGCACATTCGGAGCGCCGCTGCGCAAACGCGCGAAGCGCTTTTGATCGACGAAGAGCGCGAGGACGACGCATCCGCAGAAGCCGAGGCAGCGGACTCAGGGCAACCGGAAGCCGAGCCCGTAACCGACGCGATTGTCGAACCGGTCGTGGCACCCATTCGGCAGGACTTGACCGACGAGCCGACCATATCCACCGAACAGTTTGGTGTCGTGGCACCGCTTCTCGCGCCGACGCCCGCGTTCGCAGCTGCTGCGCCCGCTGACGCCACAAACGAACTCGCGCCCGCCGCAGATGCCTTCCTTCGCGCACTGCTCGAGCAAAACGCAGCGCAAGCGACATCGGCAGTGGCGCACTCGGGACAGAGCGAGGACATGCTCGTCGATACCATCAACGAGGCGCTCTTTGACCTGGTGGGCGACACCGTAATTGAATTTAGCGCGGCAGGGCCGCAGATTATTGAGGACTACGAAGCAGACGTGAGAGGATACCTAGACCATGAGTGATACCGCATCCGCAGCACCCCGCGTGCCCAAGCGCGTCGCTGCCGTCATTCTCAACTCGCTCAAGGGCGGCGTGGTCCCGCGCATCGGCCTTCCCTACATTACCGTAGGGCGCGAGGTCGAGATCCGCGCCCTGCTCACCGATCTGAGTCTCATCGCCGACGGTGGTGCGAGCTTCCGCTTTCTGGTCGGTCGTTACGGCGCCGGCAAGAGCTTTTTGCTCCAGACCATCCGCACGCACGCCATGGGTGAGGGATTCGTCGTCGCCGATGCAGACTTATCCCCCGAGCGCCGTCTGCAGGGCGGGCAGGGGCAGGGCCTTGCCACCTACCGCGAGCTCATACGCAATATATCGACCAAGACGCGCCCCGAGGGCGGTGCGCTCAACCTTATTCTTGATCGCTGGGTCGCCTCGTACGCCGACGTCGACGAGTCGGTCGTCAATGCCCAACTGGCCCCGCTCGAGGAAATGGTCCACGGCTTCGACTTCACCCGCATGCTCCGCCGCTATCGCATGGCCGTATCCGAGGGCGACGAAGAAGCCATGAGCCGCGTGACCAAATGGATCCGCGGCGAATACCGTACCAAGAGCGAGGCTCGCGCCGAGCTGGGCTCCTCGACCATCATCAGCGATGACGACTGGTACGACTACGTTAAGCTCATCGCGCGTTTTTTGGTCTGCAGCGGCTACAAGGGTATGTTGGTGCTCATCGACGAGCTCGTGAATCTGTATAAGATTCCCAACGCGATCACGCGCCAGTACAACTACGAGAAGATCCTGACCATGTACAACGACACACTCCAGGGCAAGGCGCAGTACCTGGGCATGATCATGGGCGGCACGCCAACCTCCATCGAAGACCGCCGCCGCGGCGTGTTCTCCTACGAGGCCCTGCGCAGCCGACTCGCTCAAGGCCGCTTTGCACGCGAGGACCTTAAGGACATGCTCGCGCCCATCATCCGTCTGCAGCCACTCACCTACGAGGAGCTGCTGGTGCTGATCGAAAAACTCATGCAAATTCACGCCGGCTACTTTGGCTGGACGCCCACGCTTACCGAGAACGACTTGGTGGACTTCCTCAAGATTGAGTTTGGCCGCGTGGGGGCCGACACGCATCTGACGCCCCGCGAGGTCATCCGCGACTTTATCGAGCTGCTCGACATCCTATGCCAGAACCCCGACCCCAACGTAGCCGAGCTGCTGCAAAGCGTCGGCGGCGACGCGCTGGTGCCGGCAGCAGCAACAGGCGACACCGGCACCGCAGGCGGCGACCGTAACTTCGCCGAATTCACCATCTAACCTGCCAAAAAGGGACAGGTTTATTTTGGCAGGTTTTATCTGGGCGAACGTTGAGACTGTAATGCAGCAAGCCGTTGCCAGCCGCGTTGAGAGATTCGTTTTTGAGAGGAGGCCCCGTGAACGCCTTTGACCGCTACGCCCCGTTTATCCAAGACTTCATCTACTCCCACGATTGGGAGAGCTTGCGCTCTATCCAGGTTGCGGCGGCAGATGCCATCTTTAACACGCAAGACAATGTGCTCCTGACGGCATCCACGGCTTCCGGCAAAACCGAGGCAGCCTTTTTTCCCATCCTGACCGAGTTTTGGGAGAGACCGCCCGCAAGCGTGGGCGCCCTCTACATTGGCCCCCTCAAGGCGCTCATCAATGACCAGTTCGTCCGCCTCAACGACCTCTGCGAAGAAGCCGACATCCCCGTCTGGCACTGGCATGGCGACGTTTCGCAGTCGCACAAGGCAAAGCTCATCAAAAAGCCGAGCGGTATCTTGCAGATTACGCCCGAGTCGCTCGAGGCGCTCTTGATCCATAAGCACATGGCGATTCCGCGCATGTTCTGCGATCTGCGCTACGTCGTCATCGACGAGGTCCATTCGCTTATGCGCGGCGATCGAGGCGGGCAGACGCTCTGCCTTATTGAGCGCCTGTCGCGCATGGCCGGCGTACAACCCCGCCGCATTGGCCTTTCGGCTACCATCGGCGACCCCGAGCGCACGGGTGCCTTTCTCTCGCAGGGAACGGGACGCGACTGCGTTATCCCTCGTTTTGAGGAACCGCGCCGCGTGTGGCGTATCTCCATGGAGCACTTCTACAACTCGGGTCCCCAGGCGCAGCAGCGGGGATTCAAGAGCATGGGTCCTCAAGAGGCCGAAGTGCTTGCATGCGAGCGCATTGAGGCAGCGGCACCCGCGGCACTGCCCGTCAGCACCCAAGACATGCGCCATAGCGGACAACTCACACAGGAGGAACGCCGCCAACGTCGCGAGCAGGCACGGGGCAAGGCTGCCCCCAAGGACAGTCGCGCTTCCTCGGCCCCCGAGGGCGAAGTCGACATTCCCCGAGCACCCGAACAGGCATTACTCAACCCCACCGACACAGCACCAGACAACGCCGACCCCGGCATGGGCTATATCTTCGAACACACCCGCGGCCGCAAGTGCCTGGTCTTTGCCAACTCGCGCGAAGAGGCGGAGGCCGTATGCTCCATGCTGCGCAGCTACTGCGAAAGTCGACACGAGCCCGACCGTTTCCTCATCCATCACGGCAATCTTTCGGCATCGTTGCGTGAGACGGCAGAAGAGCTTATGCGCGACGAGGAACAGGCACAGACGACCGTTACCACCTCTACGCTGGAACTCGGTATCGATATCGGCCGTCTGGAGCGTGCGTTTCAGATCGACGCGCCGTTTACCGTCAGCTCCTTTTTGCAGCGAATGGGCCGCACGGGGCGCCGCGATCTTCCGCCCGAGATGTGGTTTGTCATGCGCGAGGAGGAACCCGAGCCGCGCACGATGATGCCCGAGACCATTCCGTGGAAGCTCCTGCAGGGCATCGCGCTCGTACAACTCTATCGCGAGGAAAAGTGGGTCGAGCCGCCCGAGCTCGATCGACTCCCCTACAGCCTGCTCTACCACCAGACTATGTCGACGCTTGCCAGCACCGGCGAACTCACGCCGGCAGAGCTTGCCCAGCGCGTGCTCACACTCAGCTATTTCCATCGCATCTCGGCCGATGACTATCGCGTGTTGCTGCGTCACCTCATTAAGATCGACCATATCCAAGTCACCGAGGGCGGCGGGCTCATCGTGGGTCTCGCGGGCGAGCGCATCATCAACAACTTTAAGTTCTACGCCGTGTTCCAGGAAAACGAGGAGTTCACCGTTCGCAGCGAGTCGGCCGAGTTGGGCACGATCGTCAACCCCCCTCCGCCCGGTGAGCGCATCGCCATCGCCGGACACTGCTGGATTGTCGAGGAAGTGGACTGGAAGCGCCACACTGTCTTTGCCACGCAGGTCAAGGGCCGTGTGCCGGCATACTTTGGCGATTGCCCCGGAGACATCAATACACACGTACTCGAGCGCATGCGCAAGGCGCTCAACGAACATGCCACGTATCCGTATCTTATGGGTAACGCGCGGGCCCGCTTGGCGCAGGCTCGCCATACGGCTGAGATTTCGGGTGCGGGAACTAGGCCGCTCATTAACCTGGGCGGCGACACCTGGGCGCTCTTCCCCTGGTTGGGAAGCTACGCCTTTCTGGCGCTCGAGCGTATGCTTAAAATCAAATGCGCAGCTGAGCTGGGCCTTCGCGGACTCGACCCGTCACGCCCGTACTTTATGCAGTTTAAGATGAAGGCCGACGAGGAGACGTTCTTTGAGGTACTCGCCGCCGAGGCCGAGAAAGACTTCGATCCCATCGAGCTCGTCTATCCTGGCGAGGTGCCTTACTTTGACCGCTACGACGAGTTTGTTCCCGAAGAGCTCGTGCGCAAGGGCTTTGCCGAAGGCGTGCTCGACATAGAGGGCATGAAGCAGCGCGTCCTCAGCTGGCGCGACCACGCCTAAGACCAGTCTTTTTGGGACGGAGAGACTTACTTGTCGTGAAGGGCGGTGCCGAGGAAGTCGGCGTCGAAGGGCACGGCTTCGGCAAAGACATAGTCGCCGTCGCTGGCGATGAGCAGGTAGTTCTCCTCGCCGCCGAACTCCGCATCGCCACAGGGGACCACCCAGACATGGGCGAATACCTCGAGTGCCGTGGCAGCGCAGTCGCGCAGGAACGTCACATCGCTCCCCTCGTTTGTGCTTACGATATTGGCAACGTAGACGCCACCGACATTTAGGCTGCCCCGCACCAAACGCAACGCCTCAACCGTCGCCAGCTCGCGTACGGGCTCGGCACCGCCAAAGCAATCGCTCACGACCACGTCGTAGCGACGATGACCAACACTCGTCACGCCCAGATAAGAGCGAGCCTCAGCGGTTATCACCCGCAGGCGATCGCCCGCCGTGCACTCCAGCTCGTCCAGATAGAACCAGCGGCGCGCCAGGCGCGTAATCTCTCCGTCATACTCGATGACGTCCATGCGCAAGCCCTCGTGCGACATCAGCGCGAACTTGGGATAGGCAAACCCGCCGCCGCCCAGCATAAGCATGCGGTCGATACCGTGACCGTAAGCGTCGCGCATCGCATCCTCGGACTCAAACACGTCGTCAAACGCACGATAGTACGCAAAGACGGGCTCCGCCCAACGCTCACCAACGTAACTTGCGCTTTGGTAGACGCTGCCTTGCACCAACACGCGAATCTCGTCGCCGCCCTCATCGTGCACGCGTTTCACACGCGCCAACCCATTGCGGGTTCGCGCAACCTGCAGACAGGCAGCACGAACAGCGACAGCGGCCGCACCAAGCGCCGCGGCTCCCAGAGCAACACCGGCAACGACGCCAGCAGAAACACTCGGCTTGTTCATCTAGAGCTCCTTTTGCAGATAGAGTCCATGGTCGCAAAAACCCAAATGGCGATAGTACTCGCGCGTACCGATTGCGCTAATCACGTTGATACGCGTATAACCCGCATCCCGGGCAATCTCGCACGCACGCTCTACGAGCAAACGCCCCAATCCATGGTGCTGGGCTGCCTGGCCTTGATCTCCCACGCGCGCCGCCATGCCATACACGTGCACCTCGCGAATCATCGCCGCGTCCGGTGTCGTCGGCAACTCATCCGCATGCGCGGCAACAAAAGCACGATCGGGCAGAGACAGACGCAAAAAGCCCGCGATCTTGCCCTGCGGCGTCACCCACTGCAAAAAGCGCTCGTGCGTCACCGGCGTCTCGTACGCCACTTCCTCGTCAAGGGTCAGCTCATGCAAGTCGGCGCCCGCCGTGCTAATCTCGCGATAGCGAATCTCACGCACTGTCGCGCCTTCCCCACGAGCCGACAAGCGGTTTTCAACGAGCTGACGCAGGTTGGGCTTCTTGTTGCCCACCATGATGTCGTCGGAGCTAAAGTCGCGGATCATGCGACTGATGCGGCAGAACGCCGGCGTCACCACGATGTCGTCGGCCAACACATCGAGCAGCTCTTCCTCGGTATAGGGACGCCACTCGCCGCGCTCATAGCAGCCCACCAGACGCGAGCCCTCGATGAGCGCGCACGGGTAGACCTTGACCTCGTCGGGCATAAAGGCCCCTTCGGTCATAAAGCGCTCGTAGTCGCGCTTGTCCCCCTCGGGTGTGGCGCCCAGCAAGTTAAGCATAAAATGCGCATGGATCTTAAAGCCAAAGAGGCGCGCAAGCGAAAACGCCTGCTCGATCTGAGCCACCGAAATGCGACGCTCGTTGATATCGAGCAAATGCTGGTCGAGGCTCTGGATGCCCATCTGAATCTTGGTGCAGCCCAGACGACGAATGAGCGTGAGCGCCTGTGGCGTCACGGCATCGGGGCGGGTCTCGATAACGAGCCCCACCACGCGATGCTTCGCCGTCTCGTTGATGCGCTGCTGACGCTCAAGCTCCTCCATCGTTGCCGTCTGCCACTCGGCAGCCTCGCCCCATGGCGTACCGGGGCCGTACAGACGACGCACTGCGCGGTTATAGCCACCAACGACAGCATCCACACGCCCCTGCTCGTCGGCAACGCCGCTCGCAAGCTCGGCCTCGTCGGTCGCAATGCCGGCAGCCCGATAGCGCTCGCGGCGCTCTGTTACCACCGGCGGCAGGGCATCGGCGGGAGCGTCATCGAGCAGGCGCCCTGCCTCGGCACGGCTGATGCCCGGACGCGCCAACATGGGGTTTGCCGCCACACCGGCGACGGCATCGTCATTGAGCGCACGGAAAAGCTCCGACATAAACCACGTCTGATACCCTTGCGGATAGTCGCTCCAGGTACCGCCGAGCACAATGAGCTCTATCTTGTCGGTCGCATGTCCCATCTGCGAAAGCGCGGTCAGACGAGCGCTCACCTGCAGATACGGGTCGAAGCAGTTTTGCTCCGCACGGGCGCACGCCGGCTCGGCGTGCAGATAGCTTTTGGGCATGCGCAGATCGTTGGGGCAAAACAGGCAATCGCCCGAGCATGGCCAGGGCTTGGTAATGACGGTAATGGTCGCCACGCCCGAGGCCGTTCGGCGCGGCTTCATACGCAGGACCTGCAGCAGTTGACGCTCCAGATCGGAATCGACATTCCACGCAGCCCACCGAACCGGCTCCTCACGTTTAACCCGCTGGTAGAACGGCAGCAGACGGCGCTTGGCCAAATCGCGTTTGTCGGCACCCTCACGGCGCGCCTCGGCATGTATCAGTTTGACGAGCGCTTTGTCGTCCACGGTCTCGCCGCGACGCAGAGCCTCGAGTATGTTCAAGATAATCTGTTCCATGTCCCCATTGTAAAGGCAAAGGCGCCGAAGCCCGTCACGGCTCCGGCGCCTCCATCAAAGAGCATGCCTATATGTACCGATCTCCGAAAACCGCATGTCACTCCGGATCAAACGACATGTCGCCCGAACCGACCTCAAAACGATACGTAGCAGACTTATCGCCGTTATCGAATTCAAGATTCAAAATGGTCTCGCCGTCGTAGCCAAGCGGAAGGAAATCGCTCTCAAAGTCGCCGCTGCCCACGGTGAGGCTCGCCTTAAAGCCCGTCGAGTTCGGAACCGTCATCTCCACATCGCCCGAGCCCACACTCACGTCCATCGACTTCGCGGGGGCCTGGTAGAGCTCGAACGTCACATCGCCCGAACCGACCTCGGCATTCAGGGTATCGGTCACGGTGCCCGTAAACTCAACGTCTCCAGAGTCCAAAGTCAGGTTGAGGTCATGACACGCAATGCCCGCGACCGTCAGGTCACCCGATCCTACATTCGCTGTAATGCCCACCATGTTATCGGCAACTTCGCGCGGCAGTTCGACGGTAACCGTGCGGTCAATGGCGCGCTCGTCATCGCAATCGAACTGGCGAATCTTGAGCGTAGAGCCCTTGATTTCGGCCAGGTTCTGGGTTGCCGCATCGAAGGCAACGGTCCCCGTTGCCACGCGACCGCTTTCAATTACGCGCACTGGCCCGCTGGAGACGTGTTTGACCTCGACCGTGCCCGACGTCACGTCCAAGTCAAGCGATGTGAACGCGTCGGCATCAAAGGTCGTACACGAAAGCTGCTGAGGCCGAGCGGAATAGTTACCGCCATCGTTCATAAAATCGTCGTCATCAACCACATCGTCCATACCGGACAAGCCGGGTATAACATCGTCGAGATCCCACGGGCCATCAAAATGAATCAAAGTCCGCGAAACGCCAAAAACAAGCCCGATAATCAGTACAAACGCTCCGATGCCGACGCCCAGGCGCAGCTTGGATTCATGCGAAAGCTTCATCATTCGTCACCTTCTTTGGCACATGGCTCAGCGGTGGCCGCGGTAGCCACGTCAGCATCAGGTTCCGCAGAAGTATCCTTCCCCTGGGCCCTGACCGCCACCGGTGCCGGACCAACCTGAATATCCCCGCGCGCCCAATCGCCATCGAGTGCACGCGCCACCCAGTGATAGATGGGAATCGTGAAGAAGATCAGCGCAGCAAAGGGGCCGGCACCAAACAGGAACATCAGTAAAAAGAACAGCAGCCAGCACACGGCCCAATACGGGAATGACTGGAACGGACCCTTCACCGGAGTCGGACCAGCCGCACCGGTACCCGTCACCTGAGCCGTCGCCGCATTGGCAGCCTGCGCACTCCAGCTTGCCGCCTGCGCCGCCTTGGCGGCGGCGTCACTCGCCTGTGTTGCCGCCTCGGTAGCTCGTGCCGCGGCCTCATGGGTGCGTGAGCGCTCTGCCGCCTCGGCCTCGCGCTGACGAGCGCGGTCCTCGTTCTCAAACTCGATATCGTCCTCGATCTCATCGCTCGGATAGAGGAGCTCGTCCAAACTCACGCCATAGAATTTGCAGAGAGAGATCAGGAAATCACTAT
>CAJJZO010000021.1 GCA_905197585.1 uncultured Collinsella sp. | reverse complement strand
AACAAAAAGGCCGCATGCGATCCCCTGGGGGATTCGCATGCGGCCGACAGGGGGTATGCGGCGGAAACTAGGCCATGAGCAGGCCGGTCTCCGCGACGTTCTTGTACCAGTACGCGCTCGCCTTGGGATAGCGCTTCTGGGTCTCAAAGTCGATGTAGAACAGGCCGTAACGTTTGTTATAGCCGTTGGTCCAGGAGAACTGGTCCTGCAGCGACCACACAAAGTAACCGTCGACGTTCACGCCGCCGTCGATCGCCTTGAGGATCCACGCGAGATGCTGACGCATATAGTCGATGCGAGGGGCGTCATCGATAAAACCGTCCTCGAAGTCGTCCTTATAGCCCATGCCGTTCTCGGTGATGTAGATCTTTTTGTAGTTGGGGTAATCGTTCTTAATGCGGAGCAACAGGTCGTACAGGCCCTCGGGATAGATGATCCAGTCCCAATCGGTCGTGGGAACGCCTTCGCGCACGCATGCCTCGCCCACGCCCTTGAGGAACCAGCGCGAGGAGCCCTTGTCGCCAGTGCCATTGTGGTTGATGTCGTTTTCGCCCTCGGCGGCACGCAGGAACTGGCACTTGTAGGTGTTGACGCCCAGGCAATCGTTGTAGGGGAGTGCGGCGGTCAGTGCGGCGATGTCCTCGTCGCGAACGTCGAGCTCGCCGCCGGCGATATGGGCCAGCTTGGTCGCAGCCTCCATGGTGTCGGCTGCATAGTGGCCGCGGAAGGTGGCGTCGAGTACCCAGCGGTTGTTGATGACGTCGGCCATGCGAGCTGCCTCGCAGTCGGCGGCGTTGTTGGGGTCGAGGGGATACTTGGGCTCCAGGTTCTGGACAATGCCGATCTCGCCATCAAAGCCGCCCTCATGGAAGGCGACGACAGCCTTGGCGTGGGCCACCATCATGTTGTGCATGAGCTGGAAGGCCTTGTCCAGGCGATACTTCTCGCCGTGCGGCCAGTTGCCAACGATAAAGCTGCCCTCGGCGGTCGCGGGGATCTCGTTAAAGGTAAACCAGTGCTTGACCTCGGTGAACTCGGCAAAGCAGAACTTTGCGTACTCGACAAAGGCGTCGATCGTCGTGCGCGTCAGGAAGCCCTCGCCGCCGTTCTGGTAAAAGGCCTCGGGCGTATCGAAGTGATCGAGGGTGACATAGGGGATAACGCCGGCTTTATTGCAGGTGGCAAAGAGCTCGTGATAGAAGGCAACACCCTCGGGGTTAATCTCACCAGTGCCGTTGGGGAAGATTCGGCTCCAGGCGATGGAGACGCGGATGCCGTTGATGCCGAAGCGCTGGCACAGGTCGATATCGACCGGGTACTTGTTGTAGAAATCGCTTGCGGGGTCGGGGGAGAAGCGACCCTGAGCAGCCAGGAAATCGTCCCAGGGCACTTTGCCCTTGCCGTGCGTACGGGTCTCGCCCTCAACCTGGTAAGCAGCGGTGGCGCCGCCAAACACAAAGCCGTCGGGGAACTGCATGGGGTTGGTCATGAGTCATCCTTTCTGTGGGATACGAATAGGGAGAGGTGCCCGAACTGGGGATCCGGGCACCAACAGAGGGAGGAAGCTAGTCGAGGTTCTCGCGGAGCCACTTGATGGCGCCAGCGGGGTCGCGAGTAAGGTCGATATATTCCTTGCCGCGCGGGGCGAGCAGCTTAATGCCCAGGCGATCGGTGTCGGCCTTCATGTCGTTGTAGTAGCTGCGGACCTGCGGGGCAAGCACGATAACGTCATACTGATCCATGATGGCAGTGTGCTGACCATAGGCGCCTGCAGAGGAAGCGATGTTCTCTCCGGTCTGCGCAGCACCTTCCTTGATGGCGTTGGCAAGCATGGCAGAGGTGCCGGCGCCGGCGCACAGGACGAGGACCTTCAGACCGTCGACATCCTTCTTAGCGGATGCGTCGGCGGCGGGCTCGGGCTGATCGGCGACAGGCTCGCTGTTGACGGCAGCGGCGGTCGGCTCGACGGAAGCGGTAGTCTGCTCGACGGCGGGCGCAGAGGCGTTGGCGGCGATGGAAGCAGCACCATCGGACTCGAGACCCAGCTCGGCGGCGCGCTCGGCTTCCTGGTCGCAGAGCAGCTTATCGTATGCCTTCAAGAACGGCAGGTAGATGATGGCGTCCAGCAAGATGATGATCGCGACAAATACCAAGGCGATAAGCTGGAAGTTCGTGGTGATGAAAATGCCGATGGGGGCGGGGGTGGCCCAAGGCACCACGAAGGAGAAGCCGTTCATGCCCACGTTATCGATAAAGAACTTGGCAACACTCACGTTGACGCAGCCGGCGGCAACAAAGGGGATGAGCATGTAGGGGTTGAGGATCATGGGCGCGCCAAAGAGCAGCGGCTCGTTGACAGCGAAGGCAACAGGAACAATCGAGGCCTTACCGACGGCTTTGAGCTGCTTGGACTTCATAAAGAGAATCAGCAGAAGCGGCACGATGAACGTGGCGCCGGTGCCGCCGAACTCACCCACGAGCGACATGTTAAAGGTGAGGGAGTGGGCGGGGTGGCCACCGGCCAGCAGAACCTGCAGGTTCTCGGCCTGGTTGGCAAGACGGATGGGGTCGATGCCCGGCTGGACAATCGAGGGGCCGTGGACGCCGATGAACCAGAAGAACGCGGTGGCTGCCTGGATAAGGATAAGGCCAGGATAGGTTTCTGCAGCGGTAAAGAGCGGGGAGAGCAGTTTGATAAGCAGCTCGGAGAACGGAACGCCCATGAGGTTGCGCACAACCACATCGATGATGCCGCAGATGATGACGGCGCCGCCAAAGGGGATGATGTCGCGGAAGTTCTGAGCGATGGCGCCCGGGACCTCCTTGGGCAGCTTAATGGTCAGATCGCGCGAGACGCAGAATTTGTAGACCCACACGGTAATGAACGCGGCGATATAGGCCGAGAACAGACCGCGCGTACCCATGCTGGTGCAATCGAAGACCGAAAGCTCGGAGCCGTCGAACTTGGTGGTGAACTGCGTAACAGCGAGCAAAAGCATGCTGCACTGGGCAGCAACCATGGTGGAGCCGTCGTTGAGCACCTTGCCGGCGGGCATACGACGGTTCATGGATGCCGTAAAGTTCTTGGCGGTGGTGCCGGCAACCATGATGCCCATGACGCCCATGGTGAAGTTGTAGAGCTTGTTGCACCAGTCGATGAGCGGCTGGGGCAGCGTGACGCCAACGACGCCGGGGAGCGTGGCGATGAGCAGGAAAATCGAAGAGGTGAGGACGATGGGCATGCACCCAAGGAATCCGTCCTTAATGGCCTGGAGGTAGATGTTCCTCGAGATCTTCTCAAAGAACGGTTGATGCTTTTCGAGCATCTTTACGATGGCGTCCATAGAGCTCCTTTGCTGCTTGATGCGCGATGCATGTGGATGGAACTGGTCGTCGATGGATGGTCAGGACTGCCCGGAAACCTTCCTGCTTAAGGAAGGCATTGCGAAATGACAACGTTGTCATTTCGTTAATGACAACGTAAGACATTTTTGGAAGAGCAACAATGATATACGGGTGAGCGGTCGATATTGTCCGGTAAACGGTTGATTTGTCAGTCGGGCAGGTAGTGTATGCTAGAACGCAAAAAACAAGCGATGCAAAACCGACTGGAGAAGTAGTGGCAACGATGGACAAGAAAAATGTCTCAATGAACGATGTGGCGATTGCCGCGGGTGTTTCTCTCAAGACGGTGTCGCGTGTGATCAACGAGCCCGATAGCGTGCGAGAGTCGACACGAGATAGGGTCCAAGCTGCCATGGAAGCGCTTGGGTTCCGGGCGAACTTTGCCGCGCGTTCACTCAAGTTGGGCCGTTACGGGTGCATCGGCGTGGTGCTGTTCCACTTGTCGGGCGGCAACGTGGACATGATTGACGGTATCGCCGATGCTGCTGAGGAGCGAGGCTTTGCGCTCACGATGATCAAGAAGCGGGCAGGGGAGAAGATGACCCTCGCCGATGCAGCGCGCAGGATGTCGCAGCTGCCCGTCGATGGCATGATCTTCAACTTGCGTCAGATGGTCGACGACTTCGATACGTTCGAGGCGCCAAAGGACCTCAAGACCGTGATCATCACACCGATGGAGCATCCTACCTGCTCCACCGTCAGTGACGACCAAGAGGGCGGCGCGCATATGGCGTGCGAGTACTTTTTGGACCACGGTCACAAGAACGTGTACTTCGTCTCTGGTAAGAAAGAGTCACTGTCGAGCCAGTGCCGTATGAAAGGTTGGCGTGCGGCGCTCGAGACGCGTGGCATTGAGCCGCCCGAGCCTCTGCAAGGCGATTGGAATGCGGATAGCGGCTATGCCGCGGGCCTTGTGCTTGCCGATAAACCCGCTTGCACGGCGGTCCTCGCTGCTAACGACTGCATGGCCAACGGCGTGATGATGGCTCTGCGTGACAGAGGGCTCAGGGTGCCCGACGACGTGTCCGTGATCGGCTTTGACGACGAACTCTACAAGACGATTCCCAACTCGATTCTGACGTCGGTGAAGTTTCGCCACCGCGAGCTGGGCGTCCGTGCGCTCAACGAGGTCGTCGCGGGTCTGGAAGCTCCGAGCTCCAGAAGCCGTACGCTCGTCTCGGGCGTGTTGGTCGAGCGTTCCAGCGTAAAGGACTTGCGGGCGTAGGTTCGGATTCGTTCGTCTCAATCTGTAACAGTTAGGACCCAAAATCTCGGCCAAATGTTACAGATTGAGACAAGCGGCCCCCGAACCGCCTAAAAACGCCGGGGGCGGCGCGCCGTGTGACGTGCCGCCCCCGGCTGAGAAATGGGGACAGGTTATGTGAGCGGGCAACCCCGCCAGTCACTAGTCCAGACGACGGGTCTGCGCCACGTGCTTATACCAGTATGCGCTTGCCTTGGGCGTGCGCTTCTGGGTTTCAAAGTCAACGTAGAAGAAGCCGTAACGCTTGTTGTATCCGTTAGTCCAGGAGAACTGATCTTGCAGGCTCCACAGGAAGTAGCCGCCCACGTTGACGCCCACCTCCATGGCCTTGAGCAACCAGCGCAGGTGCTGCTCGATATAGTCGATGCGCGGCTGGTCGTCCACAAAACCGTCCTTGTAGGGGTCCTTGTAGCCCATGCCGTTCTCGGTGATGAAGATCTGCTTGTAGTTGGGATAGCGCTGCTTAATGTAGACGAGCAAATCGAACAGGCCCTCGGGATAGATGATCCAGTCCCAGTCGGTGGTGGGGATGCCAGGCTTGTTCACGTGCTCGCCAATGCCCTTGACGCGCCAGCGGCCGGTGCCCTTCTCGCCCGTACCGTTGTGGTGCAGGTCGTTCTCGCCATCGTAAGCCTTCAAGAAACGGCACTGGTAGTTGTTAACGCCCAGGTAGTCGTTGTAGAGCGCGGCCTCGCGCATAATCTCGAGGTCCTCGTCCAGGATCTCGATGGTGCCGCCCGAGACGGCAGCCAGGCGGTTGGCGCACTCGAGGGTGTCGGGGGCATAGTCGCCGCGGAAGGTGGCGTCGAGCAGAAACTGGTTCTGCAGCACGTGCTCGTTGTTGGCGGCCTTGATGTCGGCGGGGTCGTTCTCGTTGAGCGGATACTTAAACTCCAACGACTGGATGACGCCGATCTTGCCCTTAAAACCGCCGTTGTGGAAGGCCAGTACTGCCTTGGCGTGGGCGAGCATCATGTTGTGCTCGCACTGGAAGGCCTCTGCCAGATGTGCCTTAACACCGCCGGGGAAGGTGCCCTCGATGTAGGTGTTGGAGGCGTCGGCCCAGATCTCGTTAAAGGTGAACCAGTAGGTCACCTGGTCGGCGTACTCTTTAAAGCAGAAGGTGGCAAAGTCCACAAAGGCGTCGATGGTCTCGCGGTTGAGGAAGTCGCCCTTCTCAAAGAGGGTCAGCGGCGTGTCGAAGTGATGCAGCGTGACGAACGGCTCAACGTGGTGCTTGTGGCACTCGGCGAAAAGGTCGTGGTAGAACTGGACGCCCTCGGGGTTGATTTCGCCGGTACCGTTGGGGAAGATGCGGCTCCAGGCGATGGAGAGGCGAATGCCGTTGATGCCAAACTCCTCGCACAGCTCCAGATCGACGGGGTACTGGTTGTAGAAGTCGGAAGCGGGATCGGGGGAGAAGCGGCCCTGGGCCTCCAGGAAGTCGTCCCAGGCAACCTTGCCCTTACCGTGAGTGCGGGTCTCGCCCTCTACCTGGTAGGCAGCGGTGGCGCCGCCAACGACAAAGTCCTCGGGAAACTGCGCGGGCGGGTTGGTGCCGCGAGCAGGCTTAACGGACATGATGATCCAATCGTCTAAATCGAAGGGCCAGCCGGTCTTGGATGGTCGGCTGGCCCTGGGCGTTACTTACTTCGAAAGTTGCTCACTCACGAAGGCGAGAGACTTGTCGCCGTTCTGGGAGAGCTCGATGTACTGCTTGCCACGGCAGGCGACGCACTTGTTGCCCACGCGCTCACAGTCCTTCTGCAGGTCGGCCAGGTAGCTTGCGGCCTGCGGGGCCAGGACGACCAGGTCAAAGTCGGGAAGCATGTCAACGTGGTTGCCATAGGCCTCGGCAGCGGTCTCGAGGTTAATGCCGCGCTCCTTGGCGGCCTTGGCCAGCGCGTTGGCGAGCAGGCCCGAGGTTCCGCCGCCCTGGCAGAGCACGAGCACGCGCTTGCCGTTGAGGTCGCTGGCGGTCGTTGTCTCGGCAGCGGGTGCTGCGGAAGCGGCGGGGGAGTCGGCCTTCACGGCCTCGGCAGCAGCGCCGGCGGCAACGCTCTTGGCGTCAGCCTTGCCCTGGAAGGCATCGTTGAGCTTGGCGGCCTTCTCGGCGTTCTTGGCGGCGAGCTCCTCCTGGGAGATCTCGGCCTCCTCGGCGCACTTCTGGGCGTCATAGGCACGGAAGAACGGATAGTACAGAACGAAGTCGACGACCAGGATAAGGGCGAGCATCACAAAGGCGAGCGGCTGGAAGCCCAGACCCATGATGGTGCCGATGGGGCCGGGGACGGTCCAAGGCAGGGTGTACATAAAGCCGTTCATGCCCAGGAAGTCGATAAAGACCTTGAGGATCCAGACGTTGGCGATCGGGGCAAAGACAAACGGGACAAAGAAGACGGGGTTGAGCACGATGGGTGCGGCGAACAGCAGCGGCTCGTTGACGGCGAAGCAGACCGGGACGATGGAGGCCTTACCGACGGCGCGCATCTCCTGAGACTTGGCCAGGAAGCAGAACATAAAGACGAGGACGAGCGTGGCGCCGGTGCCGCCCATGCAGACGACGAAGTACTGGGCGCCCTGCGTCAGGACAGCGGAGGCGTGCTGGCCGGCCTGGTAAGCAGCCAGGTTGTCGGTCATGTTGGCAACGAGGGCGGCGGCAATGGCAGGCTCGACGATCGAGGGGCCGTGGACACCGACGAACCAGAAGAGGCTCATGGCGCCGTAGATCACAGCGAGGCCGATGTAGCCGTCGGCAGCGGTGAACAGCGGCTGGAACACCTGGATGACGCCCTGGGCAAAGCAGAAGCCAAAGGCAGCACGGAAGACGATGTCAAAGACCCAGAAGACGGTGATGCAGACGGAGAAGGGGATGATGTCCTTAAAGGTCTGCGAGATGTTGGGCGGAACCTGCTCGGGCATCTTGACGGTGATGTTGCGCTTAATGAAGAACTTGTAGATGATGCCGGTCACAAACGCAGCGATAAAGGCGGTCAGCAGGCCTTTGGAACCAAGGTAGGTGGTGTTGAAGCCGCTGGCAGCGTCCGTGGCGATCGTGTCGCTCGAAAGGAGCAAGAAGCCGATGATGGCCGCGCACATGCACGAGATGAAGTTGATCTGGTTGTTCTTGGGCAGATCGCGGTTCTGAGCGTCGGCGAAGTGCTTGGCCGTGGTGGCGGCACAGGCGATGGCCAGGATGCCCATGGAGTAGTTGTAGCACTTCCATAGGGCGTTGTTGATGTCATCGGGCCAGTAGAAACCCCAGATATTGGGAACCGAGGCTACCAGGCAGAAGATGGACGAGAAGATGATGATGGGGATGACGGAGATAAAACCGTCGCGGATCGCCTTGAGGTACTTGTTGCGGGCGATCGCGTTGAAAAAGGGCTGCCCCTTTTCGATGATGGCGATGAGTTGCTCCATGCAAAGCTCCTAAGAGTCGGTGGGTTGGCAACGATGGTAGCTTTTGACGTTTGGTTGCCAAAATGTTGACGTTGCCATTTTGCGACACAAAATAAGACGCGAACCGATGGCCCCTGTGCCTGTGGACCGTCGATTCCTTGCGCGTAAACGTTTGAGCCGCCCGGTGGCTCTGTGTTTGCACAATGGCAACGTTAACATTTGGTCGACAAAAGCTGTTCGGGGAAGCAAAAATGTCGGTGAACGGTAGGTTTTGGGTGGTGAGCGTATGGTGGGGGAGGCGTTGGATATACTTGAAGGCGTTAAAAATGACTGCGTAGGGTGTCACCAATGGCATCGTTGACATAGAAAGATCGACCTATGGCCGCTGTTAAAAAATCGGTATCCGTTAAGGATGTGGCGCGTCTCGCGGGCGTCTCGGAACAGACGGTCTCGCGCACCGTTCACGATTCGCCCAGCGTGCGCCCCGAGACCAAGGAACGCGTGCGTGCCGCCATGCGCGAGCTGGGGTATCGCCCCAATTTTGCCGGTCGATCGCTGCGTCGCGGTAAGTTTAAGACCGTCGGCGTCGCCATGTTCAACATTACCGGCACCGGCAATCTCGACCGTATGGAGGGCTTTGCCGCCGCGGCCGATAAGCACGGCTATGCCATCACCCTCACTAAAGTAGACGGGCATCCGTATACCCTCGAGAGCGCATCGTCGCGCATGAGCGCACTGCCGGTGGACGGCATGGTTGTGATTATGAACCGCATGCCGGCGGACTTTGGCACCTTTGAGCCGCTGCCCGGTATGCAGACGGTGCTCGTTACCATGCTGGAGCACCCGCTCTGTTCAACGGTCGATAACGACCAGTTCGATTGCTCGCGCCAAGTGGTCGAGTACTTGCTGGGGCAGGGGCACAAGACCGTGCACTTTATCTCGTGTCCCGAGCGCTCGCTTTCGGGCATGCGGCGCGAGGAAGGCTGGCGTGAGACATTGCGTGCGCATGGCATTGAGTTCCCGCAGCTCGTGCGTGGCGACTGGACGGCGCAGAGTGGATATGCTGCCGGCCAGGCGCTTGCGGATGATCCGACCTGCACGGCCATTTATGCCTCCAACGATGCCATGGCATATGGCTGCATCCGTGGGCTCGAGTCGCGCGGGAAGTGCGTGCCCCAGGACGTGAGCGTGGTGGGTGTTGATGACAGCCTGGGCGATATCGTGCCCGATTGTCGCCTGACCACGGTGCGCTTTGACAACAAGCGCGTCGGCATGTGGGCGGTTGACAAGATTGCCGGCGCCGAGGGCGTTGAACCCGGTGTGGAGCACATGCTGTTTCCGGGCGTGCTCGTCGAGGGCGATACGGTGCGCGATGTACGCTAGGGCGCGGGTCTGTTTGGGTTTCCGCTAATTGTGTTCGATATTGTTCAGATTGGTTTAAAAACCGTTCACGGTCGAAAAGTGACCGTTCATAGCTCGAAATTACGTTTTGCGCTGTTCTTTTTTGTTTGAATGTTATTGTTTCTGTCATACACAACGCAGCGCGTATGCCCGGACGCGATGCTCTCCATTGGTTCATATGTGAAAGGAACGCAACATGGCAACCAAAGAAGAAATCTCGATGGTTGGATTCGAGATCGTCGCATACGCAGGTGACGCCCAGACCGATCTGCTTGCAGCGCTCGATGCTGCTCGCGAGGGTGACTTTGAGAAGGCCGAGCAGCTGCACAAGGATGCCAGCGATGCGCTCATCGGTGCCCACGACACGCAGACCAAGCTGCTTTCGCAGGAGGCCGGCGGTGGCGAGATGGAGATGACCTTCATCATGGCTCACGCTCAGGACACCCTCATGACCACTATGATTCTGGAGAAGCAGGCCCGCTTTACCATCGATGCCTACAAGCGCATTGCCGAGCTCGAGGCCAAGCTCGCCTAACGAGCCCTCACAACCAAGCCCCTTTCCAAACGCCCTGCCGCTACCCGCGGCAGGGCTTTTTCTGTCCTCCTCCCCGCAACTCATTCCGAGATAGTCATTGGGGACGTTCTTAAACGACTAGTCATTGGGGACAGTCTTGGTGCGCTCCGTTCGTCCTCCCGTTCGATTTTTGCTCGGTGGGTATACTTCCTTTCGCATTAAACGCCGGACTGAGGAGGTATCCAAATGCCGGATAACGGGTCAATACAAAAAAGAGGCGCGCACGAGATGGCTCATGGGCGTCCTGTCCAGATAACCGAGCACACGACGGTAACCGAGCTGCAGCCCAGTCTGTCCGATGTCGTGTGCGCAAACAAAAAGCTGCAGATTGGCTTTATCGTTGCGCTCGTGGTCCTGGCGCTGCTGTCGGGCTTTGTAGCTCGTCCGCATTTCGCCGATACCAAGACTTGGGACTCCACCATCGAGGTCATCGACCAAAAGAAGGGTAACGTACTGGCGCTCACGACCTCGTGCGTGGCGCTGTCTGCAGGCATTACCGCGCTGCCGGGTGATACGGGAACGCCGGTTGCCGAGCAGCTCGCGCAGCTTTCAGGCAACCTTGGTATTGTGCTTGCCGTGCTCTACCTAGAGAAATACCTGCTAACCATTTTGTGGTCGGTTGGCCTGGGCATCTTAATCCCGTTTGCGTTGGTGCTCTTTGCGGTGTCGCTCGGCATTCACGGGCGCTGGAGCACGAGCGCTGTCCTGCGCCGTGTGGCGACGCGCGTGCTGGTGGTTGCCGTGATCGGCATGGCGCTCGTGCCCGCGAGCGTATGGGTGTCGCAGAAGGTCGATGAAACGTATCGCGTAAGTATTGAGCAAGCTGAGCAAAAGGCTGCGGACGCGGCCGACACCACGGACAAGCCAGCCGAGACCAGCTCAAAATCGAACAAGAAAAAATCCGAGGCCACGGAGTCCAAAAACGTGCTCGAGCAGTTGACTGATGGGGCCTCGAGCCTTGTTACGTCGGTGACTAGCGGCGCCAAGCAGATGACCGATGAGATCGTGCGGCAGGTGACCGATCTGATTGAAGGCGTCATCGTGATGATCGTGACTTCGTGCGTTATCCCGCTGCTGGTGCTCGTGGCGTTTCTGTGGCTGGGACACGTACTGCTGGGGATTGATATTTCCGGCCCGGCGAACTATTTGACGGGCCGCTTTCTGAGTGCTCCGTCCAAGCACGCCAAAAAGGGTGGGCAGTCCGAGTAGCTAAAACAGCTGTATATACCGGGGAATACCGCCGAAGGGCGGCCGAGACACGTTCTCGGCCGCCCTTTTGTTTGTTGAACACATGGTCGCTACGTCCGCGCCCGGCTCAAACGGTCAGCAATCATCCGTGAACGGTATTTGTTCAAAAAAGAACAAAGATAAACAAATAGTTGTTGCAGTTACTGTTCGAATGTGTTCAAATAAACATGAACAGTGAAGAACCGCACATTCAGATGCCCGGACCTGAACGCGATTCAACACTTCCAAACAGAAACTACGCACCTGCGTATCTCTCAAGGAGGATGTCATGAGGGTTGTAATCGCTTCCGATGCCGACGGTATGTCGATGAAGGAGTCCATCAAGGAGATGCTCATCGCCGACGGTCACGAGGTCGTCGACTATTCCGAGACCCCTGCCGCGGACTTTGTCGATTCCGCGACCGCCGTTGCCAAGGACCTGCTGGAGCACAAGGATTCCCAGGGCTTCGCATTCGATAAGTACGGCGTCGGCTCCTATATGGCCGCCGTCAAGATTAAGGGCATGGTCGTCGCCAACATTTCCGACGAGCGTTCCGCCTACATGACCCGCGAGCACAACGGCTCGCGCATGGTCACCATGGGCCCGGGCGTTGTGGGCACCGAGGTCGCCAAGAAGATCGCCCGCGAGTTCCTGCGCGCCCAGTACGCCGGCGGCCGTCACCAGATCCGTGTCGACATGCTCAACAAGATGGCCTAACGAGAGCCACCGAGAACTCGAACTTCTACCTCAACTTGTGAATTCAGACGAAAGGACGTTCTGATGAAGAAGACCATCGCAATCGGTTGCGACCATATCGTTACGGACGAGAAGATTTATCTGGCCGACCGCCTGGAGCAGGCTGGCTACAAGGTGCTCGACTGCGGCACCTACAGCCACACCCGTACGCACTACCCCATCTACGGTAAGGCCGTGGGCGAGGCTGTTGCCAGCGGCAAGGCCGACTTTGGCGTGGCCCTGTGCGGCACCGGCATCGGCATCACCAACGCCGTCAACAAGGTTCCCGGCGCCCGTTGCGCCCTGGTCCGCGACATGACCTCTGCCCTGTATGCCCGTCGCGAGCTCAACGCCAACATCGTGGGCTTTGGCGGCAAGATCACCGGCGAGTTCCTGATGGCCGATATCATGCTTGCCTTCCTGGAGGAGCCCTACGAGAAGACTCCCGAGCACGATGCCCTGATCGCCAAGATCGATGCCTGCAATAAGGCCGACGCCGAGGCTCAGGCTGACCCGCACTTCTTTGACGAGTTCCTCGAGAAGTGGGACCGCGGCGAGTATCACGACTAGTGGGGTTACGCGGTTTTACCAAACCGCGTAACCGGCCGACGCTGCGAAGCCATCTGGTGGGCAATCTGCCGTTCAGCTTCGACGGCATGACCAGAAGGTCAATGCCGCCTCGCTTCACGGCACCTTGCCTCACCAGCTGGCTTCTCGCTGACGTTGAGCTGACCTGTAGGGTTACCGCTGTTGTTACGAAGCTTTCTGGTTCGGTAAGCTGCTCCGATAACACGTTTGCTTGCTGAGCTTGTGTGCTTCGCTCTTGGCTGTACTCGGCTATTTGCAGCTTTTCAATTGACGGCTCGCGTTTCTGTGAGGGGGCGCGGGCCGGTTTTCTATCAGCCCTATTGACTTGGCGGGCTGTCATAAGAAAGGGAAGGCTCCTATGGAGTTTGTTCTTGATAACGGTTCTATCCGCGTAGCACTGAGCACGGCGGGCGGCTCGTTCACCTCAATTGTGGCCGACGGTCGCGAGTATCTGTGGCAGGGCGATCCTTCGGTCTGGTCGGGCCAGGCACCCATTTGCTTCCCGATCTGCGGCGGCCTTCGTGATGGTCGCGCAATGGCCATGGGCGGCCGCGAGGTAAAGCTCGCCCGTCACGGCTTTGCGCGCAAACAGGAGTGGAAGCTCGAGGAGCAGGGCGACAACATGGTTGCGCTGAGCCTAAGCTCTGCCGACCATGCCGAGTTGCTCGAGCAGTACCCGTATCCGTTTAAGATCGTTGCTCGCTACACGATTGATTCGGAAAAGGTGGTCGTGTCGTACGAGGTGACCAATGAGGGCACCGAGGACATGCCGTTCTTTGTGGGCGGTCATCCCGGCTTTAAGTGCCCGCTCGACGAGGGCGAGTCCTATGACGACTACGAGCTCCGTTTTGAGCAGCGCGAGGCCGCCGAGCTCTGTACTGCCGTTCCCTCGACGGGCCTGATTGATGTTGAGCATCGCAGCAAGAATCCCATGATCGGCCAGAACCTGCCGCTGACCCACGAACTCTTTGACTTCGCGGAGACCATCTTTGACGTGCTCGAGAGCCGCGTGGTTACGCTGACCAAGAAAACCGAGGACAAGGGCGTGCGCCTGACGTTCCCCGATATGCCGTACCTGATTGTATGGAGCAAGCCCGAGGGCGACTTTGTGGCAGTTGAGCCGTGGGGTGGTCTGTCCACCTGCTCCGATGAGGACGATGTTCTGGAGCACAAGCGTGGCTGCCTGGTGGCCAAGCCGGGGGAGACCGTTACCCGCGGCTTTGAGATCGAGATCCTTTAACGAGTTATCGTATGTTTGGGGCGGGTCATGCCGCCCCGGAACAGGAGTTCAACATGATTCTGACCGTTACCATGAACCCGTCGATTGATACGCGCTATCAGCTCGACAAGTTGATCATCGACGATGTTAACCGTGTGACGCCCGAAAAGACCGCTGGCGGCAAGGGCCTCAACGTGAGCCGCGTGCTGCTGCAGCTGGGCGACGACGTGCTCGCGACCGGTCTGCTCGGCGGCCACATGGGTGCCTATATGGCCGAGCTCATGGATGCCGATGGCGTCAAGAACGACTTTGTGCCCATTGCCGGTGAGACGCGCATCTGCCTGAATATCCTGCATGAGGGCAATCAGACCGAGCTGCTGGAGAGCGGCCCGCAGATCGCCCCGGCCGAGCTCGAGGCCTTTACGGCCAAGTTTGCCGAGCTTGCAGCGAAGGCGGACGTCGTGACGCTTTCGGGCTCGCTGCCGCGTGGCGTCGATGCCGGCTACTATGCCGACCTCGTCAAGATCGCCGAGGAGGCGGGCGCCAAGGTGCTGCTCGACACCTCGGGTGCATCGCTGGAGGCCGCGCTGGAGTCCGACGCTAAGCCTGAGCTCGTAAAGCCCAACCTGACCGAGACTAACGGCCTGCTGGGTACGTCCTTTACGACCGATGATGTCGATGCCCTGCGCGAGGCGCTCGCCGCCGATGACCGTTTTGCCGGTATCCCCTGGGTTGTCGTTTCGATGGGCGCTGCCGGTTCGGTTGGCTTCCATGAGGGTCGCGCGTTCCGCGCCAAGACGCCCGCGATTGCGGCTGTGAACGCAACGGGTTCCGGCGACTCGACCATCGCCGGCTTTGCACATGCCATTGCTGCTGGCGCCGACGACGTCACGGTGCTCAAGACCGCCAATACCTGCGGCAAACTCAACGCTATGGATCCCAAGACCGGTCACCTGGTCATGGACCGCTGGGACGAGATCTACAACAACGTTGAAGTAACGGAGCTTTAGGGTTACGCGGTTTTACCAAACCGCGTAACGGCTCGACGCTGCGCGGGCCGCATTTGGACAATCTGACGTTCAACTTCAAGGGCGCGCTGAGAAGGGCAGCCCCCGTTGGGTTGACGTGCCCGTGG
>CAJJZO010000020.1 GCA_905197585.1 uncultured Collinsella sp. | reverse complement strand
CGGTGTATTGCCAACCCAGAAATACACCGCCGACGGAGGACCAACTACACGAGACATCCAAGAACGACTGATTAA
This sequence comes from uncultured Collinsella sp., assembly GCA_905197585.1. GTDB lineage: Bacteria > Actinomycetota > Coriobacteriia > Coriobacteriales > Coriobacteriaceae > Collinsella. The sequence goes on along the minus strand of CAJJZO010000020.1, from coordinate 15,194 downwards.
CACAGTCCCCCACCACATGAATCTTGTGCTTTTTACCTATATGTTGTTCTATAACGCCATTATCGGAGCGCCTGACGCACACGCTAAAAACTACTCGCTCATCCTAGGCAAAGGCACAAACGCGGCGCTCGCACCCATGTACGATGTCGCATCGGGCTTAGCATACGAACGTATGCGGCGAAAAGCGCGCCTTGCCATGAGCGTTGGCGGCGAAAATCGTGTGGGGCGCATCGGTCCAGGCGCTATCCGCCGATACCACGGTATGGGAGACCCCGCGCTAGAGGCGACGCTCACCGATGCCGGGCTATCCGAGAAGTTTTGCTTTGCAACCATGATGGACCTCTCCTACGAGGAGCCCATTTGCATGGAAGAGGTCATGGACGAATACGCCGACCTGCCCGGCATGGCGGACCTGCGCGAGCATATGCTCGGCCCCGTCTGCGAAAACTGCCAGCGCACCCTCGACCTCATCAAGGCGGATATGGGCTAGGTGTCCGTAATCTCCCATTTCCCAAAAGAAGAGAGGAGGCACCCGTCGCAAAAGCTCGGGTGCCCCCTCTCATAATGTCATTTGCAATCCACCAGCACGTGGCTCGGACTGCTGCTAGCGCAACCTTTACGCAGCGAGGCGCTTGAGGACGTCGATGAGCAGCTCGTAGAAGCGCTCGGCAGAAGCGAGCTCCATGCTCTCGTCCGGGGTGTGGACATCGGAGAGCGTCGGGCCCACGGCGATGGCGTCCAGGCCGTGCAGGGCCTCGGCAAACAGGCCGCACTCAAGGCCGGCGTGAATGGACTCGATTCGTAGCTCGGAGCCAAAGAGCTCGCGATAGCTCTCGACAAAGATGTCGCGGACCGGCGAATGCTCGGCATAGCTCCAGCCGGGATACTCGAACTCAAACTTGGCGTCGAATCCCAGGACATCGGCCAGCGTCTGCAGGCGGTCCTTGAACTCGTTCTGCAGCGAGGTGATCGAGGAGCGCGGGGACAGCATGATCTTGACTTGGTCGTCAGAGGTGGCAACCACGCCGATGTTGGAGGAAACCTCGACGGAGCCGTCGGTGGCGACATTGCGGCGGATCACACCGTTGGGGGCAAGACGCAGAGCGCGAATAAGGGCAAGTGCGGACTTTTCGTCCATGGCCTCGACCTCAGTGTTGTCGGCAATCTCAACCGTGCAGGTAAAGCCGGGGTCGAAGACCTCGAGCTCGGCAGTAACGTCGGCGATGATGCCCTTTGCGATCTGGGCCGCGGCCTCGGCTGCAGCGTGGTCGGCGTAGACCAGCTCGGCCTTGCACTCACGGTTGATGGCGTTGTCCTTGGTGCCGCCGTTAAAGCTAACGATGGCGGGCTCGCCGGCAACCATCAGGCGGTCGATGATGCGGGCCATGATGAGGTTGCCGTTGCCGCGCTCCAGGTTAATATCGCTGCCGGAGTGGCCGCCCAGCAGGCCGGAGATGTCGAGCGTGAGGGCGCTACCGGTCTTGTGCTCGCGCGCGATCGGGCAGGTGTAGGTAACGACGACACCGCCGGCGCAGCTGACGGTAGCAACGCCCTCTTCCTCGGAGTCAAGGTTAATCATGGTGCGGGCGCTAATCTGGGACTTGTCGAGCGTCTCGGCGCCGACCAGGCCGGTCTCCTCGTCGGTGGTGAATACGCACTCGAGGGCGGGGTGAACGATCGAATCGTCATCGAGAACAGTGAGCATCAGAGCGACGGCAATACCGTTGTCGGCGCCCAGAGTGGTGCCGTTAGCGGTGAGGACGCCGTCCTTGACGACCAGGTCGATACCATCAGTCGTAAAGTCGTGCTCGACGGAGCCCAGCTTGTCGCACACCATGTCGATGTGGCCCTGCAGCATCACGGTCGGGGCATTCTCGGCGCCGGCAGATGCGGGCTTGCGAATGATGACGTTGTAGACCTCGTCCTGGTACACATCGAGACCGCGCTCCTTGGCAAACGCGACCAGGAAATCGCTGATGCCCTTCTCGTTGCCAGACCCACGGGGGATCGCGCTGACCTCCTCAAAGAAATGGAACAGCTGGGCGGGCTCGTAGCCGGTAATCTTGTAGTCCATGGTGCCTCCTTGGCGCAACTGGTTAGACAGTAAGACATGCGACTTGTATATTCCCAGACTTTGCGTGCATAAACCAGTCGAAAACGCCGAGCGCCCTCGCATCATCGGCTAACGGCGAGGAAACGCCACTTTATCAAGATAAAGCAGGTTAGACGGGCCGTGCCGAAGGGACGTTGGACCCTTCAACCAACTTCAACGCCTGTTGAACATTAATGCATACACCATTGGTATGTTTGATGAGATTTTTGTCCTCTGTCACGACGTAATCGGCATCAATGCGATTGGCGACGCCCAGCATCAGGTCGTCCTCAAAGTCGTTGTGATGATACTTGAACACAAAGGAGTCGAAGACCTCGTCTGCACCGACCGAGGCAATAATCGACTTTTGCCGAATCAGGCGAACGCACGCCCACGCTGTCTCGTCGGCACCGGCGATGGCTTCGGGAGTGAGAGCCCCCTCACGGCGGGCGTCGGCCTTCATCGTCCTTCCCAGAATGTAATAGACGTCTTTGACAGACAGGGAGGACGAGAAGAGGACGATATCCTCCGCTTCCGCCGCGCGAGAAAGGAGCTCGACTATCGGCCTGGTCGCATTCGTGCGAGCGAGAAAGTAATCTAGCCAGACGTTCGTGTCGATCAACAGCTTGAGCACACGTTTCGTTCCGACGCCGCTCATAATTCGATCCAATCGCTGAATCTCTCGCTCATCATTTGATCGTATAACTCGTCGTAATCAAAGGCTTCATCGGGGCTCGGCCTCTGAATCGAGAACCGCTCATAAAAATTCGAAATTAACGCAGCCCCTTCCGAGACGCGGGACGAACTCGCCTTCGATCGTATGTCGTCAGGCAGGACTTCGTCATCATTCTTTTTTGCGACGGGCATATGACCGTTCTCGGTCAAGTACTGCCACAGCTCCCTCACAGCTTGTGACGGCGTCATGCCGATATGCGCCAGCACGGCGTCCCCAGCCTCTTTGAGTTGGCGATCCATGCGCACATTCATCTGGACCGGCCGTGAGTCGAGTACCGATATTGGCATGCTAGCTCCTTCTGCTATACATATTTATATTTCGAGTATAGCACCATTTACTCATAAAAAAGGGGCGCCCCGACAGGAGTGCCCCTTCGCAAAGCTATGTTACGCCCTACAGCGCGCCGGAACCGGCTTGCATCATGCCGCCGGGGCCCGAGGTCACGCCGCCGCTCACGGGCGCGGCGTTGCCGGTGTGCGGTACCGCCGGGGCGGTATCGCCACCAAGCGTGCCCGCCGGACGCGGTGCCGGGATCTCGCCCGTGCCGCGGCTAAAGACAAACTTGCCATCGGCCACGTCGCACAGGACGGTATCGCCCTCGCCCCACTCGCCGGCCAGCAGTTCCTCGGACAGCGGATCCTCGATGAGCTTTTGGATGGCACGACGCAGCGGACGCGCGCCGTTGGTGAGGTCGGTACCCTCCGCCACAATCTTGTCGTAGGCCGCATCGGTAAGCTTGATGTTCATGCCGTTTGCGATCAGGCGCTGGCGCAGATCGTCCACCAGCAGGTGCGCAATCTTGGTCAGGTTCTCGCCCGAGAGCTTCTGGAACACCACGATGTCGTCGATACGGTTGAGCAGCTCGGGGCGGAACAGGCGCTTGAGCTCGCCCATCGCGCGGCCGCGGATCTCACTCGAGGTGAGGCCCTGCTCGCCGGTGGTGCCAAAGCCAACGCTCGCATCCTGCGCGATCTCGCGGGCGCCCACGTTTGACGTCATGATGATCACCGTATTGCGGAAGTCGACCGTCTTGCCCTGGCTATCGGTCAGACGGCCCTCCTCCAACACCTGCAGCAGGATATTGAAGATGTCGGGGTGCGCCTTCTCGATCTCGTCGAACAGCACGACCGAGTACGGGTGACGGCGAACAGCCTTCGTGAGCTGGCCGCCCTCGTCGTGGCCCACATAGCCCGGGGGGCTACCGATGAGCTTGGAGACCTCGAACTCACTGCCAAACTCCGACATATCGAAGCTGATGAGCGCGTCCTTGCTGCCAAAGAGATACTCGGCGAGCGTCTTGGCGAGCTCGGTTTTGCCCGTGCCGGTGGGGCCCAGGAAGATAAAGCTGCCGCCGGGGCGACGCGGGTCCTTGAGCGGCGAGCGGCTGCGGCGCACGGCCTTGGCAACGGCCTCGACGGCCTCGTCCTGACCGATGATGCGCGTCTTGAGCACGCTTTCAGCCTGCAGCAGGCGGCGGCTCTCGCTCTCGGTGAGCGAGGACACCGGCACGCCCGAGGTCACGGACACGATGTCGGCAATCTGGGAGACATCGATGGTGAGCGGGCTGGCGTCGAGCTCGGCCGTCCAGGCAGCCTTGGCCTCGGCGAGCTCAATCTCGGCAGCCTTTTGCTGCTCGGTGATCTCGGCGGCCTTGTTCATGTCGTCGCTCTCGGTGGCCTCCTGCGCGGCGGCCTTAAGCTCCTCCACGCGATGCTCGGCCTCGCGCACCGGCTCGGGCGCGCGGTTGGCGGCGATGCGGGCGCGGGCGCCGGCCTCGTCAATGAGGTCGATGGCCTTATCGGGCAGGAAGCGATCCTGGATGTAGCGGTTGGAGAGGTTCGCGGCGGCCTCGATAGCACCCTGCGTATAGCGCACATGGTGGTGCTCCTCGTAGCGCGGCTTGAGCGCGGTCAGGATCTTGACCGTGTCCTCGACGCTCGGCTCCTCGACATCGATGGTCTGGAAGCGACGCTCGAAGGCCGGGTCCTTGGTGAGGTACTTGCGGAACTCCTCGGCCGTGGTGGCACCGATGATCTGGAAAGCACCGCGTGCGAGAACGGGCTTGAGCATGGAGCTCGCGTCGATGGAGCCCTCGGCAGAGCCGGCACCGATGATGGTGTGCATCTCGTCGATAAACAAGATAACGTCGTCGGCTTCGGTCGCCTCCTGGATCACGTTCTTGAGGCGCTCCTCAAACTCACCGCGATACTTGGCGCCCGCAACGAGGCCCGGCAGGTCGAGCGTCCAGATGTTCTGGTTCATAAGGTTCTCGGGCACGTTGCCAGCTGCAATCTGCTGAGCCAGACCCTCGACGATGGCCGTCTTGCCCACGCCGGGGTCGCCCAGAATGAGCGGGTTGTGCTTGGTGCGGCGCGAAAGAATTTCCATCATACGCTGGACTTCCTTTTCGCGACCAATTACAGGGTCGAGCTCGCCGTCGCGCGCCTTCTGCGTAAGGTTGGTGGCGAACTGCTTAAGCGTATCGGTGCCGCTCCCCTTTTGCTGCGACGCGTCCGAGCCGCTAAAGAACGGCAGGCCCGCACCGGGACGCCCGGCACCGGCGCCGGCGAGCGGACGCTTCTTGTCCTGGTCCTTGGCGGTAAGTTTCTCGATAGCCTTTTTGATGGAGGCGGACGACACACCCAGGCGCATGAGGATGTCCATGGCCATGCCGTTACCCTCTTCGACGATGCCAATCAGCAAGTGCTCGGTCGACACGTAGGTCTGGTTGTTCTCACGTGCCACGCGGAAGGAGCGCTCCATCACGCTAATGACGAGCGGCGTAAAGGCAAGCTTGGCAGCCTCGGTCTCCTCGCTGGGCTCGGGAACCGTGGTCTGGACCTCTTTGAGGGTATCCATGATGTCATCGTAGGAGATGTCGAGCGAACGCAGCGCCTCGGCGGCAATGCCCTCGTCCTCCTTGGCAAGCGCGAGCAGCAGGTGCTCGGTGCCCACCTTATTTGAATGAAGATCGAGCGCCTCTTGCTTGGCCATGGACATGACCTTACGCGCGCGATCGGTAAATCTATCTAACATGCTCGTTTCCTTACATGAGTTCATCGAAATCAAAACGCCCGCCCGTCGGCGGCGCTTTTGTCTCTTTACCCACAGGTTGTCTATGTTAACAGCTGGAGGAATATCTATAAACCCGGCTCACATGAATGCAGGTTATGACCGCATCGCGGGACTCACCGCGCGATGCGCGACAGGCGCCCCGCAAGAGAAACCCTAGGCGTCTTTCACCACGTCGGGACTCGTCGCACGCGATGCGCGATAGGCATCGGCCTCCTTGGAGACGCGTTCGAGCAGCTCGGATGTATCGACGCCCTCGACTTGCGCGACCGTTTCCACCGTCTGCATGGCGACCGCCCTCAGGTACGCGCACGCGCTGTCCCCCGGCCGCTCGAGGTCTATCTCCTCGCCGCCCTCCCGGGCAAAGCCGACCGCCATCACAAAGCCCATGATGCCCGAGACCAGAAAGCCCACCGCAAAGCTCGAATCTGCCTTGAGCTCTTCTCCGTCGGGGTGGACGATCTCTCTCACGCGGTCGATGATGATCGTATGGATGCCCTGCACGACCTGCTCGGCGGCACCCGCCCTCATGGTGATGACGATGCGCCGCAGCAGGCAGCGGACGTCGCGCCGGTCGAACGCCGAAAGGTCGCCCTCGCTCGAAAAATGCCAGAGGGCATCGGTGATGAGCTCGTTATCCTGCAGCAGCTGGGCTATGGCGATGGCGACGAGTTCATCGAAATCGTGAAAATAGTAGTAAAACGTTCCGCGATTGCACTGGGCGGCGCGGGTCACCTCGCCAACCGACAGCTCGAAGATGCTGTTGTTCTCGATGAGCTCCCAAAACGCCTCGATGATACGGGTGCGTGCATCGGGCGCATCGGCGTCCTTACGCGGTCTCGCCATGCGCCTCACCGCACCCCTGCGCCTTGGCGTTCATGATGAGCATCTGAAGACGGTTCTCCACGTTGGCGAAGCTCACGTCGGGATCGTAGTCGAGCGGCAGGAACTGCGCCGTGGGATACTGCTCCTTGAGCGCATGGATGAGCCCGCGCCCCACGACATGGTTGGGCAGACACCCGAACGGCTGCAGGATCACGAAGTTGCGGCAGCCGCGCTTGGCGTGCTCGAGAATCTCCGCCGGAATCAGCACGCCCTCGCCCGCATCGAACGTATGGTGCAGGATCTTATCGCTCGCGCGCACGAGCTCGGGCATGCGCGTCGGCGGCTCGTAGAGCGGGCTCGCCGCGCCCAGGCGGTCGCAACGGTTGTGCGCGAGCTCGAACAGGTTGTCCGCCGTGGCGTACCAGGCCTTTTCGGGCAGCGAAAGGTCGACGTGGAACTCGCGCGACTGCGCATGCTTGTAGAAATAGGTCTTGCGGATCACGTCGGTCATGCGCGCCTCGATGACCTCGAGCCCGTTGTCCTCGAGGTAGCGCTCGATCTCGTGGTTGGCGCCGAGATGGAAATTGAGCAGGTACTCGCCCACGATGAGAACGGTCGGATGCGGGTTCGAGCGGTCGTACGGAACGGCGTCCATGATCGCAAGCGCGCGTTTGAAGCCCGTCGCCTGGCCTCTCAGCCCGGAGCGCTCCATGCCCTCGATAACCTCATCGAGCGCGCGGTCGAACGCAGCGTCCGCCGCGCCCTTCTCGAGCTCGTAGGGACGGATGCGCCTAAGCATGGCCTCGAGGGCATCGATCATGGGAAGACCGTAGGCGATCTGGATGCTCGGGCCAAGGCCGAGCTTGAAGCCCGGATGCGCATTGTGGGCATCGACGTCGTCGTTGGTGAGCACCGGGACATAGTCGTATCCCGCGTCGTCGAGCGCGCGGCGCAGCAGGGGCATGTAGTGCGTCAGGCGGCAGTCGCCGATATACTTGCCAGTCACCACGGCGACGTCGTGCGGGTCGTACTTACCGCTCTCGAGTGCCGCGAGCGCCTCGCCGATCACGATTTGCGCGGGGAAGCAGATGTCGTTGTGCACATAGCGTTTGCCCAGGCGGATGGCATCCTCGCGCCCGATATCAAGGGCCTCGGCGCGCACGCCCTGATTGCGCATCGCCGCGGTCATGAGCCTGCAGAACGCATGGGAGGTGTTGGGGACCAGCGCGATCTTGTCGTGCCGGTCGCGCTTGGTGTACTTGACCTTATACGGGTCGTCGAGCGGATGGACCGCGTGCACCCGGGCGCCCTCGGCACGCTCCTCCGCGCGACGACGGTTGACCGACTCGATAAACGAACGCACGCGAATGCCCATGGGACCGGCGACGTCGCTCTCATCGAGCTTGATCATCATCGGAACCTTGGAGCCCATCTCGCCCATCATGCGCGCGATCTCGTCGGTGAGATACGCATCGTGGCCGCAGCCGAAGCTGCCCATCTGCACGAGCTCGAGCTCGGGCGTCGATGCGACGATGACCGCGCACGACAGCATGCGCGCATGGTAGTTGTTCACGATGTCGATGCGGCTGTTGGAAAGATCGACGTTGCAGACCCCCGGCACCGCATCGGGCGTCAGCACGGGGATGCCGCGCTCAGAGAAGAGCTTGGGCAGCCCGTGGTTGACCAGCGGGTCGTTGTGGTACGGGCGCGAAGCGATCACCACCGCGTAGCCGCCGTCCTCGTGCACGTTCTCGAGCACCTGCCTGCCGCGCAGCTGCAGCTGGTTCTCAAACGTCTCCTGCGCGCGGTCCGCCTGCTCGGTCGCCTTGGCAACCAGGTCGGCATCGATATCGAAGGTCTCCTTGCACCACGCCTTGAGCTGGCGGTTTCGGTCGCCCTCGTCGTACCAGTGGAACAGCGGCGTATCGAACGGAACGCCGAAACGCTCCTCCGGGTTATCGGAATTGCGCATCACGTAGGGGTATCCCTTTACGACGGCGCACATCCACTCGCTGGTAGAGGCGGTGTTTTCGGTGGGCACCGTCGTGATGATGGGCATGAAGATGCGGTCGACGCCGGCGTCGACGAGATTGCGGATGTGCCCGTGGACGAGCTTGGCCGGGAAGCACACGGTGTCGGATGTGACGTGCGCCAGACCGCGCTCGTACATCGCCTTGGTGCTGCGTCCCGAGACGCGCACCTTAAAGCCGAGCGTGCTGAAGAACGTCGACCAGAACGGCATGGTGTCCCAGAACTCGAGCACACGGGGAATGCCGATCGTGACATCGCGCCCCCCGCTGACGGGAACCGTGGGGCACGACTCGAACAGCAGCTTCTCGCGGTCGACAAAGAGATTGGGGGCAGCCGCGGTCCGGTCGCGCCCCGTGCCGGGTGCCTGTGCCTCGCAAGCACCCTGCGGACGCAGCTCCTCCGCCGCGGGAACCTCGCGCACGAGCTCATCCCATGAGATGGCGCCGCCGCGCGGGCAGCGATTGCCCGTGACGTAAAGCGAGCCGTCGCCAAATGCCACGACCGCGCGCTGGCAGCGGTTGTTGCACCGACGGCAGGTAACGCCGCCGAACTCGCGATGCTCGAAGCGCTCCACGGCATCGAGCCCGATAAACGACGTGCCGGCGTCGCCCTTGCGGCATTCCTCGCGCGCGAGCAGGGCGATACCGATAGCGCCCATCAGCCCCGGGTGGGGCGCACGCGTGACGGGTTTGCCCAGATACTGCTCGAATGCGCGCAGCACCGCGTCGTTTCGGAACGTGCCACCCTGGACGACGACTTTGTCGCCCAGACGGTTGAGATTTGAAACGCGAATGACCTTGGTGAACACGTTCTCGATAATCGAACGGCAGAGACCGGCCATGATGTCGCCCGGACCCTTACCGCGCCGCTGCTCGGAAACGACGCTGCTGTTCATGAACACCGTGCAGCGGCTGCCGAGAACGGCGGGGGCTTTGGACGAAAATGCCTCGGTCGCGATATCCTCAACGGCTATTCCGAGGTTTTTGGCAAAACCCTCGAGGAACGAGCCGCAGCCCGCAGAGCACGCCTCGTTGACGACGATATCGGTCAGCACGCCGTGGTTGAGCCAGATGGCCTTCATATCCTGTCCGCCGATGTCGAGCACGAAGGTCGCATCGGGAACGCATGCGCACGCGGCGCGGGCGTGCGCGACCGTCTCGACCGTATGGTAGTCGGCGTGGAACGCGCGCGCGAAAAGCTCCTCGCCGTACCCCGTGGTGCCCACGGCATCGATCGCAAGCGTGACTCCCGCTGTCTCCCAGCGGTTCTTCAAGCTGACAAGACCCTGTTGGGCGACGTCGAGCGGTCTGCCGTTATTAGACGCGTAGAACGAATCGACAAGCTCACCCGCCTCATCGACCAGGGCGAACTTGGTCGTCGTGCTCCCCGAATCGATACCGAGCGCCACACGCACCGTCTCTCCGGGCGCATACGCATCCGGACCCTTTGCCGGCGTCTCTTTGCCATGGCGTGCCGTAAAATCCGCCTGCTCGGCAGGTGTGGCAAAAAAGGGCTGGGCAAGACGTCCCTCCCCGCTTGCGGGCGCGACCGTCTCGAGCTTATCCAGCCGGACAAAAGCGTCGGGAAGGTCGATCGGTTGGGACGATGCGAACATGTCGGTCAGCGACAGGGCGGCACCGCGCGCGACCATGATCTGCGGATCGCGCGGGACGATAACCTGATCGTCCGATAGATTCAGTTGCTCCCGGAACACGCGGACCAGTGTGGGGTTGTAGGCGAGCGTACCGCCCTCGAAGATTACCGGCGGCTCGATGTCGATACCCTGGGCCAGACCGCCGATCGTTTGGCGGGCGACCGCGTGAAGCGCCGAAAGCGCCAGGTCGGTGGTAGGAATGCCCTCGTTGAGCAGCGGCTGGATATCGGTCTTTGCGTACACGCCGCAGCGGCCCGAGACCTCGTGGACGGTCGTTCCCCGGCTTGCGAGCTGCTCGAACTCGCCCGATTCGGTGCCGACCCCCATGAGCTTTGCCATCTCGTCGATAAATGCACCGGTACCGCCTGCGCACGAGCCGTTCATGCGCATGTCGGCAACCTCGATGTCTCCCTTATCGTTGGTGCGGAAGAAAATCATCTTGGCGTCTTGGCCGCCCAGCTCGATGGCGCAGCGCGTCTGCGGATAGAACCTGCTGATCGCGAGCGCGTTGGCGACCACCTCCTGAACGTACGAGGCGCCCAGTGCGGTCGCGATATCGCGCGCACCCGAGCCGGTCACCGCAACGCGCAGTGACTCATGGGGAAAGCGCTCGGCGAGCTCGCCGAGCATGGCGCGCACGCTCGCTGTCTGACACGCCCCGTGGCGGCGATATCCCCACCACGCCTCGGTCATATCCTCGTGCATCGCGTAAACTTTGGTCGTCGTCGACCCTACGTCCAGTCCTACTAGCAACGCCATAATGCTCCGTCTCTCGCATTTTTCCCGCTAGAGATATACCACTCTACGTAATACAACAGACTGTTGTATTTAAACTCCGTATAAAAAGCGGCTGCCGAAACGCTTCAGCAGCCGCCGAATGCACCAACAGATTGTTCTGCGCGCTAGCACGTCGGGCAACGGAGCAGCACGGGCCCTCCGGTCATGCGCACCGCTCACGCCCGCGATGTCGCCGAGAGAGCTATCCACGCTTAGGGCTCCAACCAAGCAAGTCGCCCGCGCTCAGCAGATCCCTAAGCGAGCTACTCGCACTCAGGAGCCATAGCCTGCTCCAAGAGCTCGGCATGCTCCTCCTCGAAAACCGTCCCCACAGGGAAGGCGCGACGGAAGACGAAGCGGGAAATCGGACCGGCTACCAAAAGGTTCCACGGCAGCGCCATCACAAAATTATGCGGGATGTTGATCATCCAGATCGCGGGCACGGAATACAGGTTCGCAAGGATGCCGCCGGGCATGTGCGTCAGACCCTCACAGGCACCGTACAGCGACATGATGATGACCATGGGAACGACCATGCAGGAGCTGACGGCGAGCGTCATGGCAAGTGGCGAGCTCTTGCCCGGCGTGACCAAGTACTTAAAGGCGAAACCCTTGGCGAGCGGGCTGGCGACGAACCAGTCGCAGCACATGGCAAAAATGTAGGCAACGGGGAAGCCGAGCCACGCAGTGGCAACGACCTCGCCGTTGATGGCCCCGTGCTGCAGGGCAACGTTGTAGATGCTCATCCAGAGCACCATGCAAAAGCACATGATAAAGGTGAACAGCAGGCTCTCTCGTTTGTTGATAGGTATAAAGGGCAGATTCCTCTCTGTGTTGTACCGCGGCGCCACGCAACAAAAACGGGCGGGCAAGATGGAGCTGTTGGAACTTCATCTCGCCCGCCCGTGGTACGCGCGTCTGCGACTACTTATGTGGTGGAACCAGCCTAGCACGAAACGCATGCGCTTCGTAAGCGTTGAGTTTATGAAGATGCAGGGCACCGATAATCCCCCGACCCCATAAGTTGCGGTGGAATACGGACTGTTTTGACCCTTTAAGCAGCAATTCAGTCCCTATTTCACCGCAACTCATTTGGTGCAAAGTAACCTGTCCCCCTTGTACCAATTAGCTGGTGTGGCGCCAGCGAGGGTCGGTGAGCGTACGCGCCACACCCAGTCCAACGGGCAGAAACGCTACGATGAGCACTGCGCGCACAAACCAGCCGAGCATATTGACCGTGTCGAAGGTGCACATGTAATACATCGAGCGATACAGATACAAGCCCGGCACCATAATGACAATCGAAGGCACCGTGAGGGCGATGCGCGGGTAGGTGAGCTTGACTTCGGCCAAGCTTGCCAGCAGACCCGATACCAGCGCGCCGATAAACGCTGCTGCCTCGGGAGGCATTCCCGTGCTGAGGCCCAGGAAGGGAATCATCGTCGGCGCATCGACAAGGGTCAGACGCAGGGTATTGGACACGGCGCCGATCAACCCAGCTGCCGCGGCCATCTTTACCGGGCTGTTGAACATCACCGAGAAGCCGAATACGCCAACGAAGCTCATCACCACGCGCAGGAGCGTAAGGGCAAGCGGCGAAAGGCCCAGTGGGGCAAAGTCGTCCGGCGCCAGGCCAACACACTCGGCAACCATCCAACCTACGAGGGTCGCCATCACAATAATCGATACGGCATATGAAAGGCGCTCGATACCGCTTCGCATGTCGAGCTTGGCGATGTCGAGGCCCGCCGTAATGAGCGGAAAGCCGGGAATCACAAAGAGCATGGCGCCGATATAGCCTTCTTGGTGCGACATTGCCCCCGGTATGACCTGGCCAAGGCCGAGCAATGCCAGCAGATACGAAACGCAAGCGAGCGCAACGCCGGTCGTCAGCGCGCTGAACTGACCAAGGCCTTGCTTGAGAATATGGGAGCGGGCAAAGTTGCCGACACCCGCGCCCACAAACGCGCAGGCCATCTCGATAGGGCCGCCGCCGAGCAAAAAGACGAAGGCGCCGCAAGCACAAGCTGCCGCAAGGCCCTGTTGCCAGGGAGAGTAATCGGGTTTTGAACTCTCAACGGTCTTGAGCATCTCGTGGTATTCGTGCACGGTAAACCGGCGCCCATACGTCTCGATTTCCTTTAAGAAGCTCTCCATCATCCAAATGCGATGGGTATTGACTCCCGTTGTGGGCAGGCTGACAACCTCGTTAAAGCAGTGGCCATCTTCGATGCAGGTGCACTCAAACGACAGAAGACTTAAGTCAACGTGGATGGTGACACCGAGTACGGCGGCAACACGATTCATGGTATCGCGCACGCGCCAGGCACCCGTTCCGCTTGCCAGCATAAGCATGCCGGTGCGGCAGATGATGGATGATTTATCGGTGAGCGGCGCATCGACGGCAAGCTCATCGCCTGCCGTCACGATCTGGTGCCAGTCAGTTTTCATATGGAGCGCGGCGGCACGAACGCCGTGGTGCATGGGGGCTCTCGAAAGCAGCGAGTCAAGGCGCGAAGACCGTGGGGGCTCTGCTGATTCGACCTCGTCCTCGTCGGGCTCTTCACCAACAAGGTCGAAGGCATCGAGCGACGCCGGCTCGCGACGATCGATCAGCTCCTCGTCCTCATCATCAAAGTAGTTGAACTGATCGAGCATGTCCTCTTCGATTGCACGCTCGCTCGCGTCGTCCATATAGACGCTCCCTTCCTGCCGACTAACTCCCATCCTAGGCAGCGACGGCTAAAGGAAACATAAAAGAGACGACTGTCATGCGAGCCATGTGTGCAATAGCCGTTGGGTAGTCGTTTGAGAACGCCCCCAATGACTATTGACGGCCAAGGCAACGCCGATGCTATGGCACCGACAGCGAAAACCCGCCAGAGCGAGCAAGGTGCCTTGAAACAAGGCGGCATTGATCTTTTGATCATGCCGCCGAAGTTGAAAGGCAGATTGCCGCTCTGGCGGGCTTGCAGCGTCAACTGGTTACGCGGGTTGGTAAACCCGCGTAACCCCCTAGTACATCTTTGCGCCGGCGGGGATGGAGGCGTCGAGCTGGATCAGGTTGAGGCGCTCCTCACCATCCTCCTCGTGGATGGCACTGATGAGCATGCCGCAGCTGGGGATGCCCATCATCTTGCGCGGAGGCAGGTTGGTGATGGCGAGCAAGGTCTTGCCAACCAGGTCCTCGGGCTCGTAATAAGCGTGAATACCGGAGAGGATGGTGCGGTCGGTACCGGTACCGTCGTCGAGCGTAAAGTTCAGCAGCTTCTTGGACTTCTTGACGGCCTCGCATGCCTTGACCTTCACAGCGCGGAAATCGCTCTTGGAGAAGGTATCAAAGTCGACGAACTCCTCAAACAGCGGCTCAACGGCGATCTTGGAGTAATCGAGCGTGGGCTTAAGCGACTTAACGAATGGGCTCGCGGCGTTGCCGGCCTCTGCAGCCTTGGCGGCAGCGGCACCGGACTGGAAACCCTTCTCGGGCTTCATGTGCGGGAACAGCAGGACGTCGCGGATAGAAGCCTGGTTAGTAAGCAGCATGACCACGCGGTCGATACCAATGCCAATGCCGCCCGCGGGAGGCATACCGTACTCGAGGGCGCGCACGTAGTCCTCGTCATACTCCATAGCCTCATCGTCGCCGCCGGCCTTCTCGGCCATCTGGGCAGCAAAGCGCTCAGCCTGGTCGACCGGGTCGTTGAGCTCGGAGAATGCGTTGGCGTACTCGTGGCCGGCGATGACCAGCTCAAAGCGGTGAGTCAAACGCGGGTCGTCCTCAAAACGCTTAGCGAGCGGGCTGACCTCGATGGGGTAATCGCACACGAAGGTCGGGTTGACGATGGTGTCCTCGCCCAGCTCATCGTAAATCTCGGCGATGATCTTGCCGGCAGTCCACTCGGGCTTGATCTCCAGGCCCTTCTCGCGCGCGGCGGCAGCAAGCTCCTCGACCGGCGTGTCGATGGTGACCTGCTTGCCGAGCACGTCGGAGCCGCTGTCGGTCATGG
>CAJJZO010000019.1 GCA_905197585.1 uncultured Collinsella sp. | reverse complement strand
AGCGGGCCTAACCGGAAACTGCAACCCGTTTTTCGACAAAATAATGGGATGCGGTTTCCGCAAGCACGCTCAATCGCCCTATATTTCAAGTCATCTTTAGCTAACATTTGCGCAGCTCAACGGCCCCACCTGCGCATTTTTTAGTAAACCTTGGCATACTCGGCGAACGGTATGAAGATGCCGGCCAGAGGGTATTGCAAACGGTCGCTCCCGTGGTATGTTTTTGCCCGAATCAAACCGGCGCGCATCGTCTGTAGCGTCGGTCAACAGAGAGGAAACTACCATGGCTCATCCCGTAATTGATGCCGACGAGTGCATCGCTTGTGGCGTTTGCGTCGACTCCTGCCCCGCTGGCGTTCTGGAGCTCCAGGACGTCGCTACCGTCGCTGACGAGGACTCCTGCGTCGCCTGTGGCGCTTGCCAGGACGCTTGCCCCGCTGGCGCGATCACCGAGATCGTCGAGGAGTAACAACTCCCCCACTTGCACACTCAAAAGTACACCGTGCACAAAAAAGGAGGCTTCCGCATCGCCGCGGAGGCCTCCTTTTGCATATGTGGGCAGCTAATTTGGAGCGGGACCCTTGGCAGTTGCGGTGGAATAGTTCCTGTTTTATGGCTTGGATGCCGATTTTAGGAACTATTTCACCGCAACTTATTAAGACAGTATCGGGCTAGGACAAATCATCCTCATAGGGCATTAAATCGGCAAGATAGCCTTTCTCCTTGAGTATGGTCTCGATCTCGTCGAGGGTCTGCTCGTCTTCTGCCGCGATGCGATGGAAGTGATAGCCACTCGTCACCGTCAGCAGCGGGAAGCTCTTGCCGCTGGCAATACGCTCAAGATAGCGCTCAATATCGCGACGGTTGCGAATGTCCAGATCGGCTGTGATCTTGCCATACACGCGATGGTTGACGATTACATTGAGCACGGCACCACCCGCGTCGACGATGCTCGTGAGCTCGTCACCTGCCTGCTCCATGCCATGGTGCACCTTGACCAGGCGCGTGGGCACGGCGGGGCTGCTGGGGGCCTCCTGCAGCACGTAGCCGCGATTGGTCGCCACGATATCGTGCCCATCGGCGCGCAGCAGGGCGATGTCTTGCACGACAATCTGGCGGCTCACACCCACCTCACGAGCAAGCGCACTGCCCGAGACAGGGTCTTTGGCTCCCTCGAGCACGCCCATGATGGCACGGCGACGCTCGCGGGCGTCCATTATTTACCGTCCAGCAGACGAAGGTGCTTAAGCGAGAGGTCGAGAATCGGCGCAGAGTGCGTCAGCGCCCCCGAGCTGATAAAGTCAACGCCCAGGTCGGCGAGGGCGCGGATATTGCTGGCATCCACATTGCCCGAGCACTCGGTCTTGGCGCGACCGGCGATAAGCTCAATCGCGGCAGCCATGTCGTCGTGGGTCATGTTGTCGAGCATGATGATATCGGCACCGGCCTCAACTGCCTCGCGCACCATATCCAGGTTCTCGCACTCAATCTCGACCGTCGCGGTAAACGACGCATGGGCGCGCGCCATCTCAATCGCGCGTGCCACGCCACCGGCGGCGTCGATGTGGTTGTCCTTGAGCATGACAGCCGTCGACAGGTTATAGCGGTGGTTGCTGCCACCGCCGATCTCGACTGCAGCCTTCTCGAAGACACGCATGCCCGGCGTG
The DNA here is from genome assembly GCA_905197585.1 of uncultured Collinsella sp. Taxonomy (GTDB): domain Bacteria; phylum Actinomycetota; class Coriobacteriia; order Coriobacteriales; family Coriobacteriaceae; genus Collinsella. Next base: position 14,569 of record CAJJZO010000019.1, on the reverse strand, counting down.
GTCTTGCGCGTGTCGACAAGCACGGTCTTGGTGCCCTCGAGCGCAGCTGCCATCCGATGCGTGTAAGTAGCGATGCCGCTCATGCGCTGCAGGTAGTTGAGCGCCACGCGCTCGCCCGAAAGCAGTACGCGCGCATCGCCGCGCACCTGGCCCACGTGGTCGCCGGCGTGCACCTCGTCACCATCGGCAACATCAAACAGCACCGAGCTCTGCGAATCCAGCAGCTCAAAGGTGCGAGCGAACACATCCAGGCCCGCGATAATGCCATCGGCCTTGGCGATAAGCTCCACCGTGGCGGGACGCGCCGTGGGGCACACGCTCGCCGTGCTCACGTCCTCAAAGGTAATGTCCTCGCGCAGAGCCTGCAGAATCAAATCATCGACGACGAGCTTCATGGTAATGGGATTCATGGTCTACTCCTCCACGGCCTGCGTGCCGGCGGCACGGGCCAGATCATCGATTGCAAGGTTATCGGAACTCAGGGCGCGATGGTGCCCATCGAGCGCGGGCTCGCCCGTCTGCTCCACGGCAAGCGACTCGCCGGTACGCATACGCCAAGCGGCGCGACGACCCCAGACCAGCGCTTCGAGCAGGCTGTTTGATGCAAGGCGGTTCTTGCCGTGAACGCCGTTGCAGGCTGTCTCGCCCGCGGCGTAGAGCTCGGGCATCGAGGTGCGGCCGTCCTTGTCGACCCACACGCCGCCCATAAAGTAATGCTGCGTGGGTGTGACGGGAATGGGCTCGTCCAGGATGTCGCGGCCGTCCTCCAGGCAGCGTGCGCGGATGTTGGCGAAGTGCCCGGTCACCACGTCGCGCTCGACGGGGGCAAAGCTCAGCCACTCGTGCTCGGTACCGTCCTGCTTCATCTGCTCGCGAATAGCGGCGGCGACTACGTCGCGCGGCTGCAGCTCGTCGGTAAAGCGCTCGCCGGCAGCGTTGAGCAGAATCGCGCCCTCGCCGCGGCAGCTCTCGCTGATCAGGAAGGTGCGGCCCGGCTGCGGCGAGAACAGTCCCGTGGGGTGGATCTGCACGTAGTCCAGGTGCTCCATCTTAATGCCATGCTCCTGAGCGATGTAGCAGGCATCGCCCGTGAGCTGCGGATAGTTGGTCGAGTGGTCGTATACGCCGCCGATGCCGCCCGTTGCCCACAGCGTGTGGCGGGCATGGATCTTAAACAGCTCGCCGGCATGCACACCCTCGGCGACATTTGCCAGCTCGTCGGCGGGACGAAGCGAGTTGTCCTCGTCCACGGGAACGGCGACGACGCCGGTGCACACCGTGGCGCCGTCACGCTCGCCCGTTAGAATGTCGGTCATGGCCACGTGCTCCAAAATCTGCACGTTATCCAGCTTGCGAACGGCCTGGAGCAGCTTGGTCGTGATCTCCTTGCCCGTAATGTCGGCATGGAAGGCAATTCGCGGACGGCTGTGCGCGCCCTCGCGGGTAAAGTCGAGGCTACCGTCGGCCTTGCGCTCAAAGTCCACGCCCATGGCCAGCAGGTCGTTGATGACCGAGCGGCTCGAGCGGATCATGATGTCTACACTCTCGCGGCGGTTCTCGTAATGGCCGGCGTGCATAGTGTCCTCAAAGAAGGCATCGTAGTCCGAGCCCTCGGGCAGCACGCAGATGCCGCCCTGCGCGAGCATCGAATCGCACTCGTCGACCGCGCCCTTGGAAAGCATGATCACGCGCGTGCTCGTCGGCAGATTGAGGGCCGCGTACAGGCCCGCCACGCCGCAGCCGGCAATGACGACGTCGCACTCCATATCGGGGTATTGCTTGGTTTCCACAGGAATCCTCTCCCTTGTAATGTGGCATAAGGGACTGCCCCTCATGTCACATTGTTCTAGCGCGCTGCGTACTCGAGCATACGGTCGAGCGTGAGCTTGGCCTGGTCTGCCGCCTCGTCCGAGACGCCGATCTGCACCTCGCCCTCGCCCGTCTCCAGGCAGCGCACGAGCTTTTCGAGCGTGATGAGGTCCATGTTGACGCAGGTGGGCTGCACCGCGGGGAAGTAGAACTTCTTGCCGGTGCCCTGGCAGCGGCGCTCGAGCTCGTAGAGCACGCCGCGAACCGTCACGATAATGAACTCGCTCGCGTCGGACTCCTCGGCATACTTGATGATGCCGGCGGTGGAGCCGATGTAGTCGGCCTCGGCAAGGACGTCGGCCTTGCACTCGGGGTGCGCCAGCACGAGCGCGTCGGGGTGGGCCTCCGTCGCGTCGACGATCTGCTCGACGGTGATGATGTGATGGCGCGGGCAGTAGCCGTTGTTGAGGATGACGTGCTTTTGCGGCACCTGCTCGGCTACGAAGCGGCCCAAGTTTTGGTCGGGAATGAACAGGATATGCTGCTGCGGCAGCTCGGACACGATCTTAACGGCGTTGGAGCTGGTGACGCACACGTCGCTCCAGCTCTTGATCTCGACCGTGGAGTTGACGTAGCAGACCACGGCAAGGTCGTCACCGTACTCGGCGCGCGCTGCATCGACTGTCTCGCGCTTGACCATGTGCGCCATGGGGCAGTCCGCGCCCGGCTCGGGCAGCAGCACGGTCTTAGTGGGGTTGAGCAGCTTGGCGCTCTCGCCCATAAACTCCACGCCGCACAGCACGATAGTCTGCTGCGGCAGGCTCTTGGCGAGCTTTGCCAGGTAGAAGCTGTCGCCGACGTAATCAGCCACGGCCTGCACCTCGGGCGCCACGTAATAGTGCGCCAGAATCACCGCGTCACGTTGGGTTTTTAGCTGCTGAATGGCCTCGACGAGCTCTGCGGGCACCAGTGCCGCGCGCTCCGTTGCCGTCGTTGCCGATGCCAGGCCGGCCGCGATATCGCGTGCAAGCTCCGACGCATCCATGTTCGCGCTCTGTGCCATCAAGGCCCCTCTCTTTTGGCGAATCTTGGGGCTTTAGTATGACACCTAGGTTTACAGCTGACAAGACAGCTGTAAACCTAGGTGTAAAGTTGAAATAAAAATTCAATCATGCGGCAAGTCCATTTTCGAACTGGCAAGCTGAGGATAGCCGGGCTTTCGATAGCGCAGGAGGCATCTTTCGCCACCGCAACACCGCTTGGCGCGAGCTGCACGCCGTGGGGCGCAAACGGTCCGCACCCCCGCAAGCGGCGCGTGCCCGATGTGGCAAAATCGAACTACTTAAGGGGGCCGAATGCTCAAGATTATTGCCTGCGACGATGATGTCGCTTTTCTAGATAGACTGCACCGGATGATCGACCGTTGGTCGACCGAGACGGGCACGGCGGTCGATGTTGCGCTCGTCACGCGCGGCGAGGACCTGCTGGCCCGCCATGCCGCATCGCGCGCCGACATCATCTTGCTCGATATGATCATGCCGCTCGTCAACGGCATGGACACCGCGCGCGAATTACGCCAGGCCGATACCGCCGTGCGCCTGGTGTTCCTCACCTCGTCGCCCGAGTTCGCGCTGGAATCCTACGAGGTCCGCGCCTTCGACTATCTGCTCAAGCCCGTGACTTACGAACGCCTGGCGCGATTACTCGACGAGCTTTCGAGCATGCGCCCGGCGGCAACCGACGAGCTCGTGATCAAAACTTCCTTTGGCTACCACGCCCTGCGCCTGTCCGACATCGAATATGCCGAGGCGCGCAACAAGCACGTGGTCTTCCACCTGCGCGACGGACGCGATATCGAGGCACTCGAGTCGTTCCGCAGCGTCGAGGACCGCTTGGAGCAAAACGCAGTCTTCTTTAAATGCCACCGCAGCTACCAGGTCAACCTGCGCAATATCGATCACTTTGACCGCACGGACATCGTCATGCGCTCCGGCGCGTGCATCCCGCTTTCGCGCAGCTGCAAGCAGGGATTCCAAGACGCCTACTTTGCGGTGCGCTTTGAGGGCGGGAGGCGCTGATGGTCTCCTCGGTCGAAATGATCCTTTGGGCAATCCACCACGCCACGACGCTGCTCTTTGGCGTCTTTGCCTCGGCGGCGCTGTGCGGTGTCGAGATCAACCGGCGTCATGCGCTTGAACTGGTGCTGGTCGGCGTCGTGACCGGCGCTGCCTTTTCGATCGCCAATGCCGTCGGCGGCGAGCTTTTCGCCCGCCAGGTATATCCGCTCGTCGTGCATCTGCCGCTCGTCATCTATTTGTGCGCGCGCTACCGCCTGAGCCCGCTGCTTGCCGTGCTCGGCATTACGAGTGCCTATCTGAGCTGCCAGTTCAGCAATTGGATGGGCATCGCCGCATTTGCCGCAACCGATTCTCAGATCGCGTACTATCTGGCGCGCATCGCGACCACACTCGCCGTCTTTGCCGTCCTGTTGCATTGGGCCGGCGACATCGGTCCGCGCTTGGCGATTAAAAGCACCACCGAGCTGAGCATCCTTTTAATCCTACCGCTCGTCTATTACGTCTTTGACTATGCCACCAACGTCTATACCACGCTGTTCCACTCGGGCTCGGTGGTGACGGTTGAGTTTTTGGCATTTGCGCTCTGTGCCTTCTATCTTATGTTTCTTGCCGTTTACCTACGCGAATACGAAGAAAAAGAAGCTGCCGAGCGTGAACGCTGGATGCTCGAGACACGCGACAGCGCCGCCATCAAAGAGCTCGAGGCCTGGCGTCAATCTGGGCGCGAGCTGTCGATTCTTCGCCACGATATGCGCCACTTCCTACGCGGCCTGGCCGCTTTAATTGAGGAGGGCCACACCGACGAGGCGCTCAAACGCATCGACGAACTCTGCGAAGCCGGCGACCGCACCGCCGTACGCCGCTTCTGTGCCAACGAGACCGTAAACATCGCGCTTTCGTCATTTAACTCGGATATCAATAGAAACGGCATTACCGCCAACCTACGCGCCGCCGTACCCGAAACCGTCCACGTAGGTGACGCCGACCTGTTTAGCGTGCTCTCAAATGCCTTGGAAAACGCTATCACCGCCGCAAGCGCCGCGCCCCAGGGAAAGCGATTCGTCGACTTTGACCTGCGATTAGAGGACGGCCAGCTGCTGCTGTTAGTTTCCAACACGTTTGACCGCGCGCCGCGCATGGTCGACGGCATGCCCGTAGCCGGGCACACCGGACACGGCTTTGGAACCAAGAGCATTAAGCTTGCCGTCGAACGCATGAACGGCAACTGCCAGTTCCGCATTAACGGCGATCGGTTTGAGCTGCGCGCTGTGATGTAGAAGTGCGGCGCCGATCTCGAGGCGTGCCTTGCCCGCCAGACAATCGCTCGCCGGCGCCAATCCGCTACAGCGGAGCGGCCGCCGGGGTCAGCTGCTTGATGTATGCCCACATGCGCTGCTTGGCGGCTTTGTCAGTGAGCGCCGCCTCAAAACCGTCGAGCGCGAGCACGCGGCGGCCCTGCACATGGGCGACCAAACCGGGCTTGAGCATGGCGGTGTCGAAGTCATCGATTGCCACGAGCATATCGGCGTAGGTCTCGCGCATGGCGTCAGCCGCGTTGTTGTCGAGCAGTAGCACCGCCTCGGGGTCCAAAGCCTCAAGCGCCTCACGGAACAGCTCGCACGGCAGAGTCTCGCCCACCGCGACCGCTCCGTCACCCACGCCGGCGACGCTTGCCAGCACGCAAAAATCCTCGGGCGCGTAGCCGATGGCCCCAAGCGCCTTGCGCAACGCCGCGCCATCCGGGCCGGCGGCAAGCTCGCCACCCGAACGCTCGGCCTCGTCCAAATCGCCTTTGACCAGCACGATCGGCGAGCACGCGTTGCCCGCGATACGCACGCCACGGACCGCAAGCGATGTGAGCTCCTGCTCGGCCGCCTGGGCGATGGCTTCTTTTTTCTGGCTTTGTGACGTGGACATGCGCTCTCCAATCGTTTGCGTGCCCACCATTATATAAAAGAGCTGCCCGCGAGTGGTTGCTTTGCGGGCGGCTGGGTATAAGCACGGTCGTACTGAGTTTTACGCGGCCGAGCCGCGTCGCATTATGGAGGTCACCATGGCTGACATTAATCAGATTACCCCCGAGAACTTCGATTCCATCGTTAACGACAGCCTGCCCGTGCTGGTCGATTTTTGGGCACCGTGGTGCGGGCCCTGTCGATTCCTCTCGCCCATCGTTGACGAGGTTGCCGATGAGCTGGCGGGCAAGCTAGCCGTTGCCAAGTGCAACGTCGACGACAACCAGGACCTGGCCATGAAGTATGGCGTCATGAGCATCCCCACGCTGATTGTGTTTAAGAACGGCGAGGAGATTGACCGCTCGGTTGGCGCTCTGCCCAAGGCGAGGCTGCAGGCGCTGCTGGAAAAGCATCTGTAATACGCTTGTTACATGTTGCCGTCTGCCTGCCGTCCATGAGCGCTTTTACGCCGCTCGCCGGACTTCTGAATGCACCGAGTGCAACCACGGATAGTATGGTAATCACAAACAGCCCCCAGTGAACGGGTGCGGGTCGCACAGACTCGTACCCGTTTTCTTATGCAGCTGCGCGCAGAGCGGGCGTAGTAAAATCTGAACCACTGAACTGCCCCATACAAAAGGAGATTTCCCATGCATGATGTTGGAATGAACATGAGCCAGCTTGCCATGAGCGTCAAGCAGGTCGACGACACCATCGAGCTCGCTCACGAGTGGAGCCATCAGCTGCTGCATGCGACCGAGAATTTTGACATGGAGCGCATCGGCGCCAAGCTCGAGGCAGCCATGGCCGCGCTGCACGAGGCCCACGACGCACTCGAGGGCTACGAAGAGGCCATCGAGGCCGACCACAACTCCGTCGGATCCGTGAAGCTGGTGTAAAGTGGCCGGACACGAGCATGGCAGCGGATACGAGCACGAGCATCCGCACGGGGCGGACGGTGATGCGAGCTGCCACTGTAGTGGCTCCGGCTCCGAGCTGGTCCGCTTTTCGGTCACCGCGCCCGACGACCTGCTGCGCCGCTTTGACGAGCAGATCGCGCGCCGCGGCGACGTGGCCAACCGCTCCGAGGCCGTGCGCGACCTGATACGCGCCTCGATCGCCAAGGAGCAGATGCGCATGCCCGATGAGCATGTTATCGGGTCGCTCACCATGATCTACGACCACCATACCGGCGACCTGACACGCCGCCTGGACGAGGTGCAGCACGACTACACCGACGAGATCGTATCGACCATGCACGTGCATCTGGATCACCACAACTGCTTGGAGATTCTGGCGCTCAAGGGTCGCGGCGAGCGCGTCTACGAACTAGCCGACCGCCTGCTGGGCCTGCGCGGCGTTAAGCACGGCGAGCTCACGTGCGCCGCCACCAAGCAGAGCCTGGGGCTGTAGCGGGATTTCCTGCAGCGCACCTACCAAAAAAGACAGGTTTATTTTGGCAGGTTTAGAAGTTTTACCTACCAAAACAAACCTGTCTTTTTTGGTAGGTTTTGATGAGGGGTGTCGCATGCGGCATGTGCATATTCATGTGACGGGCATTGTGCAGGGCGTTGGCATGCGACCGTTTGTGTATCGCGAGGCCATGACGCATGGCATTTGCGGATGGGTGCTCAATGCGGGCGACGGCGTGCATATCGAGGCGCACGCTCCGGCCGATGCGCTCGATGCTTTTGTTGCCGCGCTTTCTGAGCATGCGCCTGCGGCAGCTCGCGTTGAGCGAGTCGATATTGCGGATTTGGAGCCTGGCGGCTGGAGCGCTGCCGATGAGCAGGGCTTTCACATTGTGGCGTCGCAGGACCAGACCGCACACACGACGCTCGTCTCGCCCGATATCGCCACCTGTGACGATTGCCTGCGCGAGTTGTTCGATCCCGCCGACCGACGCTATCACTACCCCTTTATCAACTGCACTAACTGCGGCCCACGCTTTACCATCATCCGATCGCTGCCTTATGACCGAGCGGCCACGTCGATGGATTGTTTTCCCATGTGTCCCAAGTGCGCTGCGGAGTATGTCGACCCACTCGACCGGCGTTTTCACGCGCAGCCCGATGCCTGCTTTGATTGCGGGCCGCATATTACGTGGCGCGAGGCTGTAAACGGCAATGCGTGCGGGAATTCGTCCGCGACACCGGCCGTCGGCACCACACGCGAGGCCAGCGACGCTATCATCGAGCGCTGCGTTGAGCTGCTGGCCAGCGGTGGCATCGTCGCCATCAAGGGCCTGGGCGGATTCCATCTAGCCTGCAACGCTGCCAACGAGCAGGCGGTGGCCGAGTTGCGCCGTCGCAAACGCCGCAGCAACAAACCACTTGCCGTCATGGTACGCAGTCTTGCTGATACCGAGCGCCTGCGTCATATCGACGATGCTGAACGCGATCTGCTCGCTGGCAGTATCCGCCCCATCGTGCTGCTGCGCCGGCGCACTGTTAGCGAGGACAACGACGGTTCCCCCGACATCCTCGCCCTCGCGCCATCTGTCGCGCACGACCTGCCCGAGCTCGGCGTCATGCTCCCCTATACGCCGCTTCAACATCTGTTGCTTGCCGCGGCAGAAGTCTGCGGTATGCACGCGCTCGTCATGACCAGCGGAAACCTGAGCGAAGAACCCATCGAGACCGACGACGACCTTGCCTGGGAACACCTCGTTGCCGCCGGCATCGCCGACGCGCTGCTCGGTAACGACCGCGCGATTCTCTCGCGCTATGACGATTCCGTGGTGCGCGTGGTTGACGGCACCGTTATGCCCGTGCGCCGCGCTCGCGGATATGCACCCCAGCCGCTGCCGTTGCCGGCGCTCGACCGCGCTCCGTCCTGCGTGCTTGCCTGCGGGCCACAACAAAAGGCCACGATTGCGCTCACGCGTGAAGGGACGAACGGCAAGACAACCTGTTTTGTGTCGCAGCATATCGGCGATGTTGAAAACGGCGGGACCTTCGATGCCTGGAACGCCGCGCGCACGCGCTTGAAAGATCTCTTTGACTTGGCGCCCGCCGCCTTGGCCTGCGATGTGCACCCCAACTATCTATCGGGCCAGTGGGCGCGCGAGCAGGCGCGAAAATGCAATCTGCCGCTCGTCGAGGTGCAGCACCATCATGCGCATGTCGCGAGCGTAATGGCCGAGGCCATCGCCGCGGGCCAGCTTACAACCGACGCGCGCGTCCTTGGCATCGCCTTTGACGGCACCGGCGCCGGCACCGATGGGACCATTTGGGGCGGCGAGTTTCTTGTTGCCAGCCTTGGCGGCTTTGAGCGCGCCGCGCATTTGCGCACCTGGGCGCTCCCCGGCGGGGCGGCCTCCGTACGCGACGCCCGCCGCAACGCCTTTGCCCTGCTCAGTGAGCTCGGCCTGCTCGAGCACCCAGGTGCCGCTCGGCTTTTAGACAGCCTCAACGAGCAAACGCGCAACGTGACAGCCACCATGATCGAGCGCGGCATCAACAGCCCGCGTACCAGCAGCATGGGGCGTCTCTTTGATGCCGCGGCAGCAATTCTGGGCATCTGCGACAAGGCAACCTACGAGGGCGAACCCGCCATCGAGCTTGAGGCCGCCGCCTGGCGCGCGCTCGACAACGAAATCGCCCATTTTCCCGACGACAACGCCGGCTATTTCGCATCTGGCCCATCGTGGCTGGACGGCCCCTATGTTCTGGACCAGAAAGCACTCTTTGAGGCACTTTTGGGAGGAATTGAAGCCGGAGCGCCCGCCTACAGGCTCGCGCTCGACTTCCATATCGCCATCGCGCGCTCTTCGGCACGAATCGCACGCGAAATCTGCGCGCGCGAAGGCATCGATACCGTCGCGCTCTCGGGCGGCGTGTTCATGAACCGACTTTTGCTCCAGCTCCTCACCCGCGAGCTCAAAAGCATGGGTCTCACTGTCTTGATTCCCCAAACCGTGCCCGTTAACGACGGCTGCATCGCCTACGGTCAGGCGGCAGTCGCAAGCGCTCGTCTTGCGCAGATTGCATCGCAGTAGGCTGTTCGGCCAGCCCGCAAGCCGCCGTCTCACAGGTGTAGCGCGTTTGCCCGCAGCGCCCGCGAGCGCTACCATCAACTGATGGATTATTAAGCGCCCATCCAGCGCAAAGCGTATAAAAGGGGAACAATATGTGCCTTGCCGTTCCCGGCAAAGTAGTCAAACGCGACGACGACCTCAAGGCCACCGTCGACATGATGGGCATCGAGCGCCCCGTGTCGCTGCGACTCGTGCCGACGGCGCAGGTTGGCGACTATATTCTCGTACACGCCGGCTTTGGCATCCAGATTGTCGACGAGCAGGAAGCACAGGAAACGCTCGAGCTTGTTAATGCCATGTCCGAGCTGGTCGAAGAAGACCAGCTTGCCACCAACCCGGCCGAGGCATACTAGTGACGCCCGAGCAGCCGGCTCGCTCCGGTATCGACTTCTCGGCATTCCGCGATCCCAAGCTGGCTCGCGAGCTCATCGAGCGCATTCATGAGCTTGTCGGCGACCGCACCATCAACCTTATGGAAGTCTGCGGCACGCATACCGTGAGCATCGGGCGCTATGGCTTTCGCTCCATTATGCCGGCCGGGCTCAAGCTGCTGAGCGGCCCGGGCTGCCCCGTCTGCGTCACCGCCAACCGCGACATCGACCACGCAATCGCGCTCGCCAACATAGACGGCGCCATCATCACCACCTTTGGCGACATGATGCGCGTGCCCGGATCATCCACCTCGCTCGCTGCGCAAAAGGCAGCGGGGCGCGATATTCGCATTGTGTACTCCCCGCTCGACGCGCTCGACATTGCCGAGCAAAACCCCGATCGCCCGGTCATTTTTATGGGCGTGGGCTTTGAGACTACGACGCCCACCATCGCCGCCGCCATCTTGGAGGCCGAGGCGCGCGGGCTTTTGAACTTCTCGGTCTATTGCGCCCACAAGACCACGCCGCCGGCGTTGCGCGCCATCGCCAACGACCCCGAGACCACCATCGACGGCTTTATCCTGCCGGGCCACGTCGCCACCATCACGGGCTTGGCCCCCTTTGGCTTTTTGGTCGACGAGTTTAAGACTCCAGGCGTGGTAACGGGATTTGAGCCGGTCGACATCTTGCAGGGTATCTGCATGCTGGTCCAGATGGTTGTTGAGGGGCAGCCCGCGATCGACAACGCCTACCGTCGCGGCGTCAACACAGACGGCAACCCCGTGGCGCGCCAGCTGGTCGAGCAGGTATTTGAGCCGTGCGATACCACATGGCGTGGATTGGGGCTGATTGCCAACTCGGGCCTTTCCATCCGCCCCGAGTTCTCGCGCTTTGATGCCCGCGTTCGCTTTGACGTGCCCGTTGAGGCGACGGTCGAGCCGCGCGGATGCCGCTGCGGCGACGTGCTGCGCGGGGCCATTACACCGAGCAGCTGCCCGCTTTTTGGCCGCACCTGCACGCCCGAGCATCCTGTCGGACCGTGTATGGTGAGCTCCGAAGGCAGCTGCGCGGCACACTACCGTTATCGCGACTAGCCCGGACGCACTCGCACACCGGCACCACCCACGATTGGAGTTTTGGATATGTCCCATAGCATCACCGATAGCACCGTCCTGTTGGGCCACGGCTCTGGCGGACAGATGATGAAGCGCATCATCGATGAGGTCTTTTTAGATGCCTTTGGGTCGCCCGAGCTGCTCGAAGGCAACGATGCCGGCGTCGCCGCGCTGCCCGCGAGCGGGCGCATCGCCATGTCGACCGACAGCTTTGTAGTCTCGCCGCAGTTCTTCCCCGGTGGCAACATCGGCCGCCTCGCCGTGTGCGGAACCGTCAACGACGTCGCGACCTCGGGCGCCAACGTGCGCTACCTATCGTGCGGCTTTATCCTCGAAGAGGGCTATCCCATGGATAAGCTCCACCAGATTGTGCAGACGATGGCCGAAACGGCGCACGAAGCGGGCGTGTCCATAATCACGGGCGACACTAAGGTGGTCGAGCGCGGCGGGGCCGACGGCGTCTATATCAATACCGCCGGTGTGGGCGAGGTACCCGCGGGCGTGGCGCTCAGCGGCGCAAACTGCCGGCCCGGCGATGTCATCCTGGTCTCAGGTACACTGGGCGACCACGGCATCGCTATCATGAGCCAACGCGAGGGTCTGGCGTTTTCGAGCACCATCGAAAGCGACGCCGCGCCGCTCAACCACCTGATTGCCGACGTTCTGGCCGCAGCACCCGACACACGCTGCTTCCGCGACCCCACGCGCGGTGGCCTGGCCTCGACACTCAACGAGTTTGCGCAGGCCAGCGGCGTTGCCATGGAGATCGACGAGGACGATGTGCCCGTGCGCCCCGACGTGCAGGCAGCCTGCGAGATGCTCGGCTACGATGTGCTGCAGGTGGCAAACGAGGGCAAGATGGTTGCCGTCGTGCCGGCCGAGCAAGCCGATGCCGCGCTGAGCGCCATGCGCGCCGCCCGCTACGGCGAGAATGCCGCCATCATCGGTCGCGTGCTGCCACTTGCCGAGGGCGCCCATCCCGCCGTGCGCGTGCGCACCGGCTGGGGCTCGACCCGCATCCTCGACATGCTCGTGGGAGAACAGCTGCCGAGGATTTGCTAGGGCGAAACCACACGGTCGGCGCGATGCGGCCTGATACCCCTGGAGATGTTCAGATTCCAAGCACGCCCAACGCGGAAGCCCAGTATTATGGGGTGCGTTTTAAACCCAATGACGGGAGTTTTTATGGCAGCAGCTTTTTCCCATGTGATCTTTGACCTGGACGGCACCATCCTCAACACACTCGAGGACCTGGCGGCCGCCGGCAACCATACCTGCGAGATGCACGGCTGGCCCTCGTTTGCCGTAGACGAGTACCGCTACAAGGTGGGAAACGGCATGCTCAAGCTGGTTGAGCGCTTTATGCCCGCCGAGTATGCGGGCGACGGCCGCATGTTTGAGCAGGCGCTTGCCGAGTTTAGGGCTTACTACGGCGAGCACAAGGAGGACCACACCGCCCCCTATGCCGGCACGATCGAGATGCTCGACCGCCTACGCGCCGCGGGCGTTCAGCTTGCCGTGCTCACCAACAAGGACCACGTCTCGGCGGCTCCGCTTATCGAGAAGTATTTTGGTTCCGAGCGCTTTGCGCTGGTGCAAGGCCGCGTCGATGCGTTTCCGCCCAAGCCCGAGGCGCCTGTTACGCTGCATGTGATGGAAGAGCTAGGCGCCGATCCGTCGACCACGCTCTATGTGGGCGATTCCAATGTCGATATCCTGACCGGTCACAACGCCGGCCTTAAGAGTGCGGGCGTCAGCTGGGGCTTCCGCGGCCGCGCAGAGCTGGAGTCCGCCGGCGCCGACTACGTGGTGGACACCCAGAACGAGCTAGCGGCGCTGATTCTGGGCGAGTAACGAGCGACACTGCTTAACGCAGCTGCGACAATTCTTCCGCGCGGAAAGCGCATCCCGTTTTGGAGCTCCGGAATGGGATGCGCTTTCCGTTTGAGGCACATCAGGGAAACCGCATCCCGTTTCAGAGCAATATTCCGGGTCGCACTTTCCGCAACCCACCCCATCCGGAAATGCGACCCACTATTCGGCCAAAAACCGGGTCGCGGTTTCCCAAGCACTCGATGCAACGCTGGCACAAGGAGTGTCCCCAACTGCCGGCAGAAAAGGAACGTCCCCAAGTGCCACCCCAATGACCACCATGGCAACGCCGCAGGTAGAGAACGGACAGACACTATGACCCAATCCAGGGGCACGGAAACGACAGGAGCCCCCGCTCGTGACCGCGGGTCGGGGCTGCGACAATGTTGTTGAAGTGCCAGAGGCGCAGCCGCGCCGCAACGAGGTTGGGAGGCTCCCGTGCCTAGATATTCTACCGCCTTCGGAATGGACGTACACCTCAGGTCCACCACCGTCTGCGCGCTCGACGCGGAGACGGGCGAGGCCGTGACGAGGAGGTTCCGCGGCAACCCCTGGGGCGAGGTCGCGGAGTGGATGTCGGGCTTCCCCGGCCCGTCGCTCGCCGCCTACGAGAGCGGCTACCTCGGCTTCGCCCCGCAGAGGGAGCTCTCCGGGCTCGGCGTCGACTGCGTCGTCGCGGCCGTCTCCAAGGTCCCGAGGGCGGCGGCAGACCTCTCGTCCAAGAACGACCGCAACGACGCGGCCAGGATGGCCAAGGCGATACTGTCGCACGACGTCACCCCGGTATGGGTGCCGTCCCCCGAGATCGAGGGGCTCAGGGACCTCGCCGCCGCCCACGACGCCGCGACCGCCAGGCTCGCGGCGGCGAAGCAGCGGCTCCTGGCGTTCCTGGCCCGCCGCGGCTACGCCTACGGCGGCACGACGCCGGCCGGCAACCCCCGGAGGTACTGGACGTACGGCTTCCTCAGGTGGCTCGACGGCATACGCCCCGCCGACGACGGCGGCATCCGGGCGCTCGCGGCGCTGAGGAGCGAGGTCGAGGCGGCCGACGAGACGAGGGAGGCCGTCCTCGCCGAATACAGGGCCGCCGTCGCGGCGGGCCCCCTCTCGGCCGAGGTCGAGGCGCTCCAGTCGATCAAGGGGTGCGGGTTCGCGCTCGCCGCCGCCTTCGCGTCCGAGGTCGGCGACTTCTCGAGGTTCCGCTCCGGCAGGCAGGTGACGTCCTACTTCGGCCTCGCCCCGAAGCAGAGGTCTGTTAGCGCTAATCTAAAATTGACCACTTTCGCAAACGCATCTCGCCGAATGCGCTAACGCGCTTTCGCCGACCCCG
>CAJJZO010000018.1 GCA_905197585.1 uncultured Collinsella sp. | reverse complement strand
GCATCGCCTTTCCTTCCATTCGTCACCTTCATTACTCCAACGACGAATTCTAGGCGGTGTCCCCTCCCTTTCAAGAATCAAAACCACCCCTAAAAGGGGTGGTTTGCTCTTAGGGTATAACCCTTGGATTTCCGGCACGCGTCTAAAGGCGCCGGCCCTCACGGGGTTCGGGCCGCACTGCAGGTTGACCCGTGACGGGCCGGTCAAACCGGCGCTATTTGCGCCCCGGCCCCCTATCGAAGGGGTCCTCGTACTCCTTGACGCTCAGCCGGTCGAGCGCGATGTCGGCCTTCTCCTGCTCCCGGATGTACTTCGCGATCGTGGCCTCGTTCAGGCCGACGGTGGACACGTAGTAGCCCTCGGCCCAGAACTTCCTGTTGCCGAACTTGTACTTCATGTTCGCGTGCCTGTCGAATACCATCAGCGAGCTCTTCCCCTTCAGGTAGCCCATCACGCTCGACACGCTGTACTTCGGCGGTATCGCCAGCAGCATGTGGACGTGGTCGGGCATCAGGTGCCCCTCGATGATCTCTATCCCCTTGTACTGGCAGAGCTTCCTGAAGATCTCCCCAAGGTCGGACCTTATTTGGTTGTAGATGACTTTGCGCCTATACTTCGGCGTGAACACGACGTGGTACTTGCACATCCACTTCGTGTGCGACAGGCTGTAGGCCTTCTGGGCCATACGCCACCACCGCCCTCTCGACTCGGATTCCTTGCGGCCTGAACAATCGCAAGTGTCCGGCGAGGGGGCGGCTTTGTAAAGCCGGTTGTCCCCACCCGCATAGCGGGTGGTTTCTGATGCGGCGCGCTGCGCGCCCCGCACAGGCTAAAGCCTTTAATGAAAGGGCGCTGACCTTCTGGTCGCGCCCTTGAAATTGAACGTCAGATTGCCGCTTGGGGCCGTTTGCAGCGTCGAGCAGTTACGCGGTTTGGTAAAACCGCGTAGCTATAAAGCCTCGAGCGCGTTGGCGATGCGCTTCATGGCGGCATCGGCGGATGCTTGGTCGGGCGCCTCGGCCAGCACGCGGATTACCGACTCGGTTCCGCTCTTGCGCACGAGTACGCGGCCCTCGCCCGCCAGCGACGCCTCGGCCTCGGCGATGGCGTTCTGCACGCCCATGTTCTCGAGTGCGGCGTCCTTGTCCGCCACGCGCACGGCCACCTGCGCCTGCGGCAGCAGCTTGCACGGAGCCGTGAGCTGCGAGAGCGTCTCGCGCTCAGCACGAATCACTTCCATCACGCGCAGCGAAGTCATAATGCCGTCGCCCGTGCGCTCGATATCGCCAAAGATCGTATGGCCCGTCTGCTCGCCGCCCAAGCTGTAACCGCCCTCGCGCATCTTGGCATACACGTGACGGTCGCCCACGCCGCTGGTCACGGCGCTCAGACCGGCAAGCTCCAACGACTTGATCAGGCCAAAGTTGCTGGCGATCGTCGGCACCACGGTACCGCCCGAAAGGCGACCGTGTTTGTTCAGATACACGCCGCACACGTACAGGATCTGGTCGCCGTCTACCACGCGACCGCGCTCGTCCACGGCCAGGCAGCGGTCGGCATCGCCGTCATAGGCAAAGCCGACGTCCAGGCCCTGCTCCACCACATGGCGCTGCAGGCGCTCCATATGCGTGGAGCCGCAGTCGACGTTGATGTTAAAGCCATCGGGCGCTGCATTGATTACACGCACATCGGCGCCCAGCGCATCGAACACCGGCTTGGCCACCGAGGAAGCCGAGCCGTTGGCGCAGTCGATACCGATCTTGACGCCCTGCAGCGAAAAGTTCGCACTTGCAATGAGCGAAGCAATGTAGCGGTTGCGGCCCTGCATGTAGTCCACCGTGGCACCGATGTGGTTGCCCGTGGCCAGCGGAACTTCGCTCTTGCCATCGATGTAGTCCTCGATGAGCTCCAGTACGTCCTCGTCCATCTTAAAGCCGTCGCTGTTGACGAGCTTAATGCCGTTATCGCAAAACGGGTTGTGGCTCGCGCTGATCATGATGCCGCAATCGAAGCAGCCTTCCACGGTCTGATGCGCTACGCCCGGCGTGGGGATCACGTGCAGCATATAGGCGTCCGCACCGCTCGCGACCAGGCCGCTCACTAGCGCCGCCTCGAACATATAGCTCGAGCGACGCGTGTCCTTGCCCACGATGACGCGTGCCTTGCGCTCGCGGTTGGCGCCGTAATACCAGCCCACAAAACGGCCAATCTTATAAGCGTGCTCTACCGTCAGCCCAACGTTGGCCTCACCGCGAAAGCCGTCGGTGCCAAAGTACTTCATGCGCTCTCCTTACAAAATAGGGGCGGACAGATTGCCTGTCCGCCCCAAAATGGTACTCGATTATCTGCACTACCAGAAAAACCCTACGCCGACGCGCTGTCGCGAGCCGCCTGGCATGTAGGAGTCTGACGCAGCGTAAGCGGCTTGTCCCCCGCCTCGGCCGACGTGGTCAGCGTATACGTGATCGTCGTCGTCTCGCCAGCATGCAGGTCAACGGTGCCCGAATAGAAGGGGATTCCATGCCACGTAGCGGCGCCAAGACCAAACTGTGTGCCCTCAACCGTAAGGTCACTGATGTTGCCGCCCGTCGGGGCAAACAACGAGACATTCAGGCGTTCGTCGTCACGCGCGGCATCGGGTGCGCTCGCCGCAACGTAGTCGGGCAGCTTGCCTGCCTCCTCCTGCGTCATGATGTTCGTCAGAGTAACGGTGATGCGATACGAGCACGTGCCGTCGCCGTTCTTGATGCCCTGGCCGATCTGCGTGTCGGCGTTCAGATACCAGTCGAGCTTGGAGAAGCTCAGGTTGTTAAAGTAAACGCCGGCAACAGGATCGGCACTCGGGTCATCCGGATCGGGCAGCGAAGCGTCAATACCCGTCTCTTTGATGGCATTCTGCTCATCATCGTTTCTCATCCACGCGATCAGGCGGCCCTCTTCGGCACCGCGCTCAACGGCGCTGACAAGCTTCGTAACATCGACATCGCCGATACCGCCAAGGATCTTGTCGAAGGCAGCGCTGGCGACGGATGCAAAGATGCCGTCAGACTCCTCGACCGGATAGTTCCAGTACACATCGTGCATGAGGACCTTTGCGGCGTTGGTGCCGTCGACAACCGTTCCGTCGGGCAGCGAGACATTACCGACCAGGCCCAGCAGATACTGCAGGAACACCGGGTCGATACCGATGACGCCATCAACGTCCTGTCCATACTGGGACTTCCACAGCGCGGCGACACGCTGCGAGTTGCGGGGCCAATCAGGCGAATAGGTATTGCCCGAGTTGTACAGGTTACTGTGGTTGCCGAACAGCGCCTCATCCTCTTCGTCGACGCTCTCGACTGCCTCATCCTCGCTGAGTCCAATGCGGGGAACAAACTCGCCAATCGACATCTGGCCGTCGGTGACCGAAATCAGGCCCTGCGAACCGCCAAAGCCGCCGCAGGCACGAATCTCGACGTTGTTCATGGCGTACATAAGGTAGTTGCGCGTCTGGCCGTTGGCGCCGAGCATCTGGGGAAGGACGGGGGCGACCTTCTCCGCCGCGTCAACCGCACCGTTGAGGGTGGCAAAGCCGTCCTTGGCCTTATCGACCAGCTCGGTCACCTGGGAAATATGAGTATCGCCAATGCCCTGGACCTTCTCGTTGGCGCTCTTGAACACCTTCGAGCTGCTGGAAAGCGAATCGGCGACCGCCTGTAGCGCGGACACGTTAATCATGCCGTCCTGGAACAGCTTGCCGGGCGTGGCCTGCGAGAGGTTATCGGCCATGGGAACCAGCGCGTTGCTCGAGACATCGGACAGGGCATCAATCATGGTGCGGGCCGCATTGATGTCACTGCCATACACCGGGATAAACGATGCCGCCGTCCACAGCGGGCTCGAGGTCTCCGCCTTCATGCTGTTGCAGAGCTCATCGATCTTCTTCGCGTCGTCAGGCAGCGTCGAAAAATCGCCCGACGTGACCTTGTCCTTAAGGCCACCGACGATCTCGACAGCCTCCTTCGCTTCGCTCTTTACGGTCTTTGCCGAGTTAAGCAGCATAAAGCCGCTTGCGCCAAGCGCAACGAGAAGCACCGCGACTACAGCGGCAATAATGGCGCCGGTGTGACGCTTTTTGCGCTCGCCCTTGCGATGACGATGACGGACCAGACCGTCAGAGGTCGAACTCGACGAAGCGTCGCTACCGTAGTTCAAGCCAAAATCGTAATAATCTTCCTTGGAACCCGAGCCCGCAAACTCGGCACCGCTATCATCCAGGCGGGCGAACGTGCCAGTCTCGGAGGCGCCGGTGTAAATCGTGCCAAGGTTACCCGTAAGCCCCGCGCCACCGGCAGAGGGAGTATTGTTGGCGGCCTTGTCGGCATTAACGTTGTCGGCGGCATTCGCGGCGTTGGCAGCACCCGCGTTGTTCGCGGGTACCGAAGGAGCCCCGATCGGCTGCGACGCGGAGGTTGCACCGCCCGCAAAGACATTCCCTCTTGCACGGCCGGTCTTTTTTGCCTTTTGAGACTGCTCGTACAGAGCGGTAAACATCGCCGTCTCGCCCGGGGACACGCGCTTACCGGAACCGCCCTGTCCAGCGCCGCCCGGCGTGCCGGCCTTACCAGCCCCGTTCGGACGCGGCGGAACTGCAGGGCGGCCGCTATCGCTGCCCTTAAAGTGATTACCAGCCATAAAGAAATCCTCGCAATTGAGTCGCAATGAAAAAGTCCATAACGTTACTAGTTTATGGCATTTTGAGCATCGACAGCTAAACTCCAGACACGGACGTCAATTGGCGAAAATGCGGCACAACACCTTTCCCGTCTTGGCGGCGGCGCCAGCTACACCGTGAGGAACATCATCACGATGATCATGGCAAAGCCGATAAGGTCGGTCGGCAAAAACACCGTGCCCAGCATAACGGCGCTGGTGATGGTCGCCGAGACGGGCTCCACGGTTCCGATGAGACTCGCACGCACCGAGCCGATGTCCTTAACGCCCTGCATATAGAGCATGTAAGCAAAAAACGAGCCGATAACCACGAACACCGCGAGCGCCTCGACGCCGGCAGCGTCGAGTGCCGGCATATGCGCCCAGGGCCGCACGAAGACACATGAAACCACGCCCGCTGCGAGCATTGCCGAGCCCGTGACGATGGGGCTGCCATATTCGGGCAGGATCTTGGCGGGAATCACCGCCATACACGCGGCGCTGACCGCACACATAAGACCTGCTGCCAGGCCAAGCGGCGAGATATTCAGGCTGGTGGGGTCGCCGCCGGTGGCGATTAAAAAGGTTCCACCCAGAGCTAGGCCAATGCCGATGACTTCGCGAGTACGTGGCATGCGGCGATCGATCACGCAGGTGTAGCCCATGATGATAACGAGCTGCAGGCACTGGAGCACCGTCGCGGTTCCGGCGTTCGTCAGCCGCACGGCCGAAAGATAGCAAAACTGGTTGAACAGCAGGCCAAAGGCGGTAAAGAGCAGCAGCTGCTTGCGATCGGCGGGTGTGGTCCAGAGCTTAATCAGGCGCTCGCGGTCGCGCGTAACAACCACAGTCATAAAGAGCAGGCCGGCGAGAATCTGCCGTATGCTCATAAGCCACAGCGTATCGACATGGTAGGTATCGAACAAAAAACTCGCGCTGGTACCCGAGAAACCCCAAAACGAACCGCCCACCAGCGTGGCTAAAACACCCGTGATCATCTTGCGCGTCTGGGCGTCGTTGAGACGGTCGCGCCAGGCGCGACGGGTGCTGCGGCTGAGCTCGTCGGTGCCCTCGGGCACATCAATGTTCGATATATCGGTCATCGGCACCGAAGCCCCTGTGCCTTCGACCTGCTCGACACACTCTTTGCTCATTCCACTCCCCCGAAACAGCCTGGAAACAATTCGGCTTACCTTACCACGGCGAAGGCACCAGCCGGAGGCTTGTCCGCTTATCGGTAGGACAATTCCGCAGGCGTCTTTCCATAGCTCGATACCGCAATGGCCCTGTATTAGTCGACAGCCAAATCGCGGCAGCAGACTCTTTTGAAATGGATACGACAAAGCCCCCGAATTCCACAATGTAAGCGATTTTTAAAAATGTTCTTGCCACCGAGTTCAGGCTCCGTTATATTATCCCTTGCGCACTTGCGCACCCTTGATCGGGCGTTTAGCTCAGGGGGAGAGCGCTTCCCTGACACGGAAGAGGTCAGAAGTTCAAATCTTCTAACGCCCACCAAATGTTCGCAGCTCAGAGGCTTCGCCTCTGAGCTGTTTTGTTTTATGTCGCCAAATCAGCTGGCAGCTCCAACCGCCCAACTAGCCAAAAGCCGACCATCTACTTGCCGATCTATCCATCGGCATAACCAATCAGTCCGCACCGCAACTTCTCAGCAAAACGCCGCGATGTCTGCGCCCTGCGGTATCCTTGAGCCACTTGCACCTGCAGCACCAAGGAGCCGCCATGCGCACCGAGCTCGATGTCCCCTTTTCGCACAAAGAAGAAGCCAAGGCGCTGGGCGCCAAATGGGACCGGACCAAGAAGATCTGGTATGTACCCAGCGGCGTCAACCCCGAGCCCTTTGCCGAGTGGCTGCCCAGTGTTGACCGATCCGACCCCTCAGCGCCGTATATATATCTAGTACTGGGCAAGCGCGAATGCTGGAAGTGTCACAAAGAGACCTCGGTCGCGGCCTTCGGCATTCCCTATCGAACCGATAACGACGAGAGCATCGCCATCGCGCACGCGCCCAACGAAGCCGGGTACATTGCCATCGACACGGCCAACGCCAACGCACTCGCCATCGTGCCCGCTCTTGGCTGCGTACCGGGCGAGATCCGCGACTACCTTCATAAGCGCTGCGGCTACAAGCCCGTAGGCGCGCGAGCCTCCAAAGCCCCGTCGCTCGGCAACACGTGCACCAGTTGCGACGCGCTGCAAGGCAGCCGCCATCTGTTCGAGGAGCCCTCGTCCCCGTTTGCCCTCACTGCCATCAACAAGCTGCCGGCACTGGAGTTTGTGCGCGTCGAAGTTGACGGCGTCTTTGGCGTCCCGACCACGCGCACCGACTTTGACCAGGCGCTCTTTACCTGGGCACGCGACCATCACGCCGAGTTCCACAAGCAGCTCGGTGAGGGGATTTATTTGTAGAGACGAAGAGGCCTTCACAGCCAGCTCCTCCGCATCACCTATCCCTCGTCGCCGGCGTCGTACACGATATCGAGGCCACAAACAGGGCATTTCTCCGGATACACCGGCATATGAACGCCTGTCCGTTTTCTCACTTCGTCGCTGAGCCTGTCGCGCGCATCGATGAACCGAATGTCGAGACACGGTATTTGCGAGCCGCAGCAAGGACAGGCGACGACAAACGACCCGCAATCAACCTCTACGCTCGGAAACATATTGTTGTCTATAAGGGCACACGGCAGTTTTCCGTACTTCCCCATTGCAATATCGCCTCGCCAGCTCATACACGCTCCCCTCTCGCTATACAAATCAGAAAGAGCATGCACCGGCGGGCGTGCGCGAGATTGCATCGCCACGCGATCCGATCAAACAACACGATCGTCAAAGAATGCCAAAACCAAATACGCTAATACGGCAGAAGCCCCGCCTTTTCACGCTTCTTTTCCGAGCGATCGAACTCAATGCGATGGGCCTCAAGAAACACCGTATTGGGTCGCCACTGACGCTCATTCGGCTGCCTTAGCGTCGCACCCGCAAAGGAAGCGTAGTCGGTCTTATCCAGCAGGTACGATCCGCACAGCCGATATTCGCCGCAAACAGGCTCAAACGAAATCAGGTGAGCATCAAATAGGGAATGAAGGTCGCGCCGAAGCAGAATGCCGTTGCTGGCAACCTGCGATTTGGGTCCCGAGTAATTCTCGATATGCGCAGCCTCCAGAGCTTCGCTGACGCCGCAGTCCGACACCGCGCAACGGCCGTCATAGGCGGCAACGAGCTGCTTGCGGAACCATTGTTGCCCCAATCGCTCGCGCCTTAACGCATAGCGGACCTTTTCGTCGTCGGTCGCACCCTGTCCGGCAAACTCAATATCGACGGGCGTGCGCTTCAGATAACTCATGTCGGGCGCAAAACGAGGGTCCGGCCCGCCTTTATGAACAGGACCGTGCAGAACAAACCATCCGTTTTCGGGCTCGAACCGCTCAACAAACGCAAGGCCGAGCACCTTATAGCCCACCTCGGTTGCAAATATGACTCCGACTGGGACGCCACATTCCATGCAGTTGAGCATTTTACGGTTGTAATTCTGGTCTCGAAAACCAACGGTACCCGGCGCTTGAACCGAATACTTAATGACCCACGTACCATCGTCCAAATAGAGCGGAGGCACATCGGTGTAGAAGCTCTTTTTAGAGTTATGGACCGAGAGCGCAAAGATCTTATTGGGATCTTGCTTCACCCGATCCTGGCCCGGCCAGAAGATCCCTGAATCCCGCGTTACGGGAAAGAAGTCCGAGCCAATTCTCAAACGATACTGATACTGAGGGCTATCTTCCTTGGTGTGGTGCGGAAGGCTGGTCCAAACGCCGCCGCGCTGCTCCTCACCCAGAAACCACTCCCATGCCTCAACGTATTCAGAAGGAACGAGACTGCAGGCGCGGTCATAGCTTGGTCCATCCATCAACGGAACAGCAAGGTCAATATCGTTCATCGCCAGCACCTACAACCATACGAATGCGAGTCATACCCCTCAATAATATGGTCGAGAGTCAATTATTACGAGATCTCATTCCGCGATCGGCACATCGTCGATGCTCTCGGTTTGCCGCTGGCACGCTCGTACCCCGCTACCCCACTCCCCTGTATACTGATGTAGCACGTGTTTCATCCGAGCTTGTTGGGCCGGATTGTTCATGGGAGGGTCTTGTGGCTGCTTCGAATCCGCCTAAGGGAAGCGTTTCTTCTTCGTCCATCAAGCCGGTTACGCGCAAGGCCGTGCGTTGCCAGCGCGAGGTCGCTTGGCTTGTCACGCAGGCGGCGGGCAGGCTTGTGGCGACCACTCAGGATGTCAATGCGCCTACGCCGAGCTTTGTGTTAGCGGCGGCGCTAGATTTTGTGCGCCAATTGGAGCTTGCCGCACAGGATGCCAGCGGCCACCTCGACTACCAGAATGTTATGGAGCCCGACCTGCAAACGTTCTGCCACATGGCCAAGTTGCCCGCCGCGCCCAATGCGCTTTCGGACGCAGGCTACATGTTTACGCTCTCGGGCGCGGACCTTATCCGCGACATCTATGCATACTGCAGCGAGCTCGCCGAGCGACACGTCTTTGACGCGGCAGAAGTCAAACCGGGAAATGTCATCAAGCTGGTTCTTAGGCTGTTCCTGATAGACGGGTTCGGGGCCATGCCGGCGTAAGCCGAATCTTTAGCATCACCGTCGACTGGGCAACAACCGCTTTGCCTTAGTGGGCGCCAATCGAGGGTCGATTATTGGGTCGCCTCGTCCACTAACGCATTTATTCCACGCGCTCTGACAGTCGATACTTGCGGTTGCGGCTCGTCGCCGGCGCCGTGGGCTCAAGCTCGCCTTGAGCAATGAGCGCGTTGACGCGCGACCTAACCTGGGAAATCGTAAGCCCCGTACGTTCTGCCAGCTCACGCGTCCCCAGCTCGCCGTAGTGTTTGAGTGCCGTCACAATTAAGCCCCCGCCATGATCGACCGGCTCGATCTTTGAACGGTAAAGTACGACCTTGAACCGATCGAACCCCGGGCAGAACAGGGGCTCGGCCAGACCATGCGCGCGCATGGCATCGATCATCATCGGGATGCCCGAGCCATTGCCCTCAGCCGGCGAACCTGCGCCATCCGGCAGCGGGACAATCGACATGAGCTTCACAAGCGTCGCGTTACGGCATCGGGAGCTGCCGTCAAACAAGTTCTCGCGAGTCTTTCCCCCGTAAAGGCCGCCAGGATTCGTCACCTCGACACGATCGTCAAAGACGTCGACGGCAATCGATTGTCCACAGAACCGATCCCCGTATTCTCGATGGATTACGGCGTTGGCGATTGCCTCGCGCAGAACCTCCTCGGGAATCTCCAGCGAGTCGATACGCGAGATGCCTTGGACGGTCGAGGTGCGCCGCAAATTCTTGGCGACGGCCACGACAGCATCCGAGATCATCTCGCCCGACGTTCCCTCACAGATTGTGCGGTCCATGAACCTCAACGAACCCGCGGCGCCCTTCTGCGTTCCGGCATGGACAGCCACATCAATGAAGAGCTTGGGATAGAACTGCTGAGGGTAAACGCCCGCGGCAAGGAGGCCGGCCTTGGTAACATTGCCCTGGAAGTCGAGGAAATTCAGACGCTCCATCTTTGTCTTCTTGTCCGCCGCACCGCGCATCGCTCGAGGCGTCAACGAATAGGCACGCTCTATCGTGCGGTCGACCAGCGACTCGTCGAGATCGCCCGCACTCGTGCCGGGCACCGCATCGCGATCGCTAGGACTCGTCCGTTCATATGACGACAGTGCCAAAACCTCGGTCGACGAAAGGGGTACGTCTTTGTCATCGATGCGTTTGTAGCTGCCACCTTGAGCGCCCCGCTCTATGACATAGCAAGGCTTGCTCGACGGGTCGAGCTCCTCAATCGTGATGACCAGAACCACGGTGCCCTGGAGCTCCACGCGCTCAATGGTGTATTTGGGCGGATTGGCCAGCTTTCCGCGACCGCCGGCATCACCCATGCCCGCCACGAATTGGTTGAGCACTTTCTCGGTCTCAAAGTTTGTAACTGGGACAAAACCCGCGCGCTCGCTCACTCCGAGTACGATGATGCCGCCGGCGGTGTTTGCGAAAGCGCTGACCGTTTCCCATACGTCGCGGGAAAGCGTCGTGGCGCTCTCCTTGACCTCGACGTTAAGATCGTCCGAGCCCATGCGCCTTAAAGACTCGAGCAGACCGGTCAGTTCGTTTTCGTTCATCTGCACGTCCTTTCGCTCGGTTCTGCGAAGAATGCCGCGAATGGATTTCCTTCGTCTCTCAGTTATCTCTCGTAATTATCTCTCATCTTTCTGTTATCTCTCATATTAGAGATGAGTGAGAGATGAGAAATGCATGAGCGATGGATGGTCAGGAATCGAGAGTGGATTTCCGGACGGTTTTTTGGCGTTTTGGGGCCGTTTCCGTCCGAAAATCCACTCTCGTTCAATTTGCGTCCGAATTTCCACGCTCGTGTGTCCGAAAATCCACGCTCGTGCGGCAGATTGGTCGAGGGCCCCATATGGGTATACTCTCGAGGATTCGACTCGATTCGCCCCCGCTGGGGCGTCAAAGGAGACTGCATATGCCCACCACCTCAACCGACCCGCGCGCCGCTGCCGCCGCACTGCTGGTGCCCGGCACTACCTGCCACGGCTTTGCCGTCGAGCGCCGCGAGACCGTGCCCGAGCTCGACTCGGACGCCTACGTGCTGCGCCACACCGCCTCGGGCGCTCGCCTGCTGTACCTGGCGTGCGACGACGAAAACAAGGCCTTTGCCATTGGCTTTAAGACGCCGCCGGCCGATTCCACCGGCGTGTTCCATATTCTTGAGCACTCGGTGCTGTGCGGATCGGCCAAATTCCCCGTCAAGGAGCCGTTTGTCGACCTGATCAAGAGCTCCATGCAGACGTTCCTCAACGCCATGACCTACCCCGACAAGACTATCTACCCCGTTGCCACCACCAACGAGCAGGATCTGTACAACCTGATGGACGTGTACCTGGACGCGGTGTTCAACCCGGCCATCTATACCAAGCCCACCATTTTTGAGCAGGAGGGCTGGCATTACGAGCTGGACCTGCCGGAGGGCGCCGAGGACGAGGGCGACGGCAGCTCCGCGAGCCTGCGCGAGGGCACGCTGCGCTATAACGGCGTGGTGTTCAACGAGATGAAGGGCGCGCTGTCCGACCCCATGAGCGTGCTGGACGATGCCGTCAACGCCGCGCTCTATCCCGACACCGCCTATGCGCACGAGAGCGGCGGCGACCCGCGCGCGATTCCCGCGCTCACCTACGAGCAGTTCCTGGACACGCACGCGCGACACTACAATCCCTCCAACTCCTACATCACGCTCTACGGCGACCTGGACGTGGACCGCGCACTGGCCTTTTTGGACGAGCGCTATCTGTCGCAGCCGAGTGCCGCGAGCCGCCGCATGGACGCTGCCGTTGCCGCCGGCGAGGACCCGTCCACGCTGGCGCCCAATCCGTTGGACGCGCAGGCGCCCGTGACCTGCGAGTACAAGCGCATCGAGATGGCCACCACACCCGAGAACGCCCTGATGGGCCTGGGCCTTGTGCTGGGCAGCGCGCTCGACCGCAAGCGCACGATCGCGGCGGATATCCTGTTCGAGGCGCTGCTGGGCTCCAACGAAGCGCCGGTTAAGAAGGCCATTCTGGCCGCCGGCCTGGGCGGCAACGTGGTGAGCTACACCGCGGCCGAGAGCCTGCAGCCCTACGAGCTCATCATGCTGCAAAACGCACAGCCCGGTGTGGCGCGCGAGCTGCGTCGCGTGTTCCAGGACGCCTGCCGCGACCTGTGCGAGCACGGAGTTCCGCGCGAGCGTCTGGAAGCCATCATCAGCAGCAACGAGTACGACCTGCGCCAGCGTGACTATGGCATCGCCGACGGCGTGGCCATTGCGTGCGACGCGCTGAGCACCTGGCTCTACGATGACGACGCCGCGACGCTGGCGCTCAAGTACGGCCCGGTGTACGAGGAGCTGCGTAGCGAGCTGGACGGCAGCTATTTTGAGGACCTGCTGCGCGAGCTGGTGCTGGAAAACGACCACATGGCACTGGTCGAGCTGGTGCCGGTGGACGCCGCCGAGGGTTCGGAGGGTGCCGAGGCCGCCGAGCTGGCAGCCAAGCGCGATGCCATGACCGATGCCGAGCTGACCGACGTGGTCGAGCGCACGGCCGCGCTGCGTGCCGCGCAGGAGGCGGA
Source organism: uncultured Collinsella sp. (assembly GCA_905197585.1). GTDB lineage: Bacteria > Actinomycetota > Coriobacteriia > Coriobacteriales > Coriobacteriaceae > Collinsella. Next base: position 3,941 of record CAJJZO010000018.1, on the reverse strand, counting down.
AGACACACCCGAGGCCAAGGCCACGCTGCCGCGCCTGCGCGTGTCCGACATTGGCGAGGCGCGCCCCGAGCCGCCACTGATCGTGGACACGACCGTGCCCATCCCCTGCCTGCGCCACGGCATCCCCACCAACCGTCTGGCCTACGCCATGCAGTATTTCGACCTGAACTGCGTCGCGTTTGAGGACCTGCCCTATGTGACACTGCTCTGCCGCCTGCTTAAGCAGCTGCCCACGCGCGAGCACTCGGCCGAGGAACTCGACAACTTGCTCGCTGGCAAGCTCGGCTTTTTGAGCTTTACGACCGAGGTCATGACGCAGCCCGAAGTGGACGGCGTGCGCCCCTACCTGCTGGTGAGCGCCGGCGCCCTGTCCGAGAAGATCGATGCGCTGGCGAGTCTGCCGCGCGAGGTATGGTCGAGCACGCTTTTGGCAGATGCCGACGCCGACCGCGTGCGCGACGTGCTCACACAGATTCGCATTGGGCTTGAGCAGGGCTTTATCAACAACGGCCACTCGGCGGCGCTCGGTCGCGCGATGAGCTACAGCTCGCCTTCGGCCGTGGTGCGCGAGCAGCTTTCGGGCGTGGACTTCTATCTGTTCCTGCGCGACCTGCTCGACCACTTTGACGAGCGCGTGAACGGGTTGCGTACCAAGCTTGCCGAGCTGGCAGGCCGCATCTTTGTGGCCGATGGCTGCCTGGCGAGCTTTACCGGCAGCGACGAGGACTTTAACGCATACTGGGCCGCCGCGGGCGACCTGGAGCTGGGCGCTGGCGACGGCGCCGATGCCGGCCGCAACGCGCTCGTGGTGCCGACGCCGTGCGACCGCCACGAGGCCTTTGTCATCCCCAGCGACATCTGTTTTGCGGCAAGCGCGTGCGACCCGCGTCGCTTGGGCATCGACGTGACGGGCGCCTGGGCGGTTGCCGCCAACGCGCTCTCCTACGACTATCTGTGGAACGAGATCCGCGTTAAGGGCGGCGCGTACGGCTGCGGATTCCGCGCGGCCGGCGAGCGTCAGGCGGCGTTCTACACCTACCGCGACCCGGCAATCGACCCCTCGATTGAGCGCGTGGCGCGCGCGGGCGAATGGCTCGGCAGCTTTGATCCCGACGAGGCCGCCTTTGAGGGCTTTATCGTGAGCTGCGTGAGCGGCATGGACGCGCCGGTGAAGCCGTACGCGCTCACCAAGCGCCGCAACACGACCTACCTGGCCGGGCTCGATCCGCATGCGCGCGAGGAGCGCCGCGCCCAGATGCTCGCCGCCACGCCCGGTGAGCTTCGCTCGCTCGGCGCCGACGTAACGCGCATCGCAGCCGAGTCACCCACCTGCGTCTTTGGCGGCCGCGACGTCATCGCCAAGAGCAACGCCGGCTTTAACGTCGTCGACCTGATGGGCTAACGCACAGCAAAGGTAGATTTTTGGGACATGCCTGAAAATCTACCTTTTTCTTTTGCCGCAGTCTGCCGGTTTGTCTCGATCTGTAACGCTAAGACGGCAATATTAGCTCCAGATGTTACAAATCGAGACGTTTTCGGATGACGCCGGCCCTTTGTCTCAATCTGTAACATCTAGGTCCGATTTTGCCGAGCTACTGTTACAGATCGAGACAAACCGCCGCAAACATCCGCTCTTCGTCAAAACCCACGAAGGTGTCCATGAACTGCCCCCCCCCTTGCGATGGTTTGTGTGATGGTTTGGGTGTTTGCCCAGATAAAACCTGCCAAAATAAACCTGTCCCTTTTTGGCAGGTTTGCTAGAGGAGGTTGGGATGGACAAGGCTGGATTGCGGCAGGCGGTGATTGCCCGGCGCGATGCTCTTGATTTGGATGTGCGGGCGGCAAAGTCCGCTGATATCTGCGTGCGGCTCGTTGAGCTACTGGGCCGCTCGGATCCCGCAGCCCCGCACACCGTTGCCGTCTATGCCGCGATGGGTTCCGAAGTCGATCCTGCCGCGTTTGCCGCAGCGGCCGCCAAACGCAGCTGGCGCGTGACCTATCCGTGCATGCTCTCGGCAACAGACGCCATGGCTTGTGACCAGCGCATGTGCATGCGGGCAGTTGCTGCTGCCGATGCGTCCTCGGCTCCGTTTATCGGCCACCCCACGCGAGCCTTCACGGCCACGGACATCGACAGTAGCCGCTTCCCTATCGTGCCTGCCGAAGCTCTCGACATGATCGTCGTGCCGCTCGTAGCCTTCGACCGCACCGGTGCGCGCTTGGGCTACGGCGGCGGCTGCTATGACCGCTACCTGCCCATGCTCTCACCCGCATGTCAAATCATCGGCATTGCCTTTGACGAGCAACGCGTCGACGGCGTTCCCACCGATACCCACGACCTGCCGCTACCCCACATCATCAGCGCCTGATCGCCGCTGTTTCGCACCCGCAAGATGAGCGTGGAAAATCTCCCACTTTGGGCCCCCTTACGAGCCAAAAGTGGGAGATTATCCACGCTCATTCAACAAGCGTCCAGATTTCCACGCTCGTCCGTCCGATTTTCCACGCTTGTGCAGCCAAACGCCCTGCAACTGCCTCAGCACGCACGCGGCACGCCGGCGACCTTGAGCTTGCGATCGAGCTTTGTCGGATCCCTTAGATCATCCCAGCACAAGCGCACGATCCTGCAGTTATCAAGCAGCGAAAGCCTCGACTCGCGCTGGCGCTCATCAAACTGCGCCTTTGCGAGCTTGCCCTCCTCCGCTGCCTTCTCGCTTTTAACGAATCCGTCGAACTCCCCGATAATCAGCCGGTCGCCCACACGCCACAAGTAGTCAACTCGATACGGCCGCCCCGGCTCAACCGGGTCGAACAGCTCAACTTGCAGCTCCGGCGTCTGCCAGCCGCGCTCAATCATCAGAGCACGCGCCTTGGACTCGCCACCGCTTTCCGATAGGCCATCGGCACACCGCGCAACACTTCGCGCCGTCACAACACCGCGACGATTTAAGCCAAGCTTGTTGATTGCCTCAACGAGATGCTCCTTCGACAACAGCTGCTCATGAAGCGCCGAGTCCGCAATGATCAGTCCCTCGACAAACGATGCATCGACCAGGCAATCCGTAATCGTTTGGTCGATATCGGTCACGGCAATATCCATCTGGATTGCCCGCGTTTGACGAGCATAACGATGGCGAATCACCCGAGAGCCCGGCGTCGTCGATTGCGCCGGCGCCGCGGCGATATGGATGTGCGTCAAATTGGCATGCGAAACCGAAAGGCCATAGATAACAGCCGCCGTATAGGAGCAAAACGTCCAGTCGGGATGCTTTTGCGCAAGGGCCCGCACCCGATGCAGATAACGTTGCCGAAACTTGAGCTCGGACCAATAATCCGGACGCGCATACAGCCCCGGCATGACCGCCTCTAGACTTCCCGCCGCCACACGCCGCTCAATCTGCTTTGCCTCCGCCGCCGTGCGTGCGTACACGCAGCTCATCTGCTGTTCGCACGCTTTAATGTGGCTTGTAAGTCTTTGATTCGCCGTCATGTTTCCCATGTCGCCTCCCAACTCTTGGAACGGCGCAAACGTACCAGACGGTTTCATGCGAAGTCTGACCAAATGCTGTCCGGGCGCTGACCAAATACTTGACGGTTTTGGACGTTTTAGGCTGATGGCTTATATCTGCAGGTAGGGTAGTTGTCGAGAGGTCCCTGTCTCCACAATTTGGCGCCTCTAAAGCCGTCGATTTCTTTTAAAGAAAATATGCTGTGGCTCAAAACTACCTTGTTTGCAACGTGGCCCGTATGCACTCGACGTGTAATGAGGCCGCCGGCATGACAGCTACAGAAAAATCGAGCGTGGAAAATCTCCCGTTTTTGGCCCCTTCCTCGGCCAAAAGTGGGAGATTATCCACGCACGAGGGTCGCGCGCGCAGACGTGGTGTAAGAGTGTCCTGAGGTCCGTCGCTGCAAGTCCCGATGTTACTCCTTCTTGAGGC
>CAJJZO010000017.1 GCA_905197585.1 uncultured Collinsella sp. | reverse complement strand
AATTATGCAGGCGTTGAAAATGCATAAAGGTGTGAATGAGCTGCGTCTTTTATCGAATACTCTTACCTATCAGAGTTGTGTGCTTTTCCTGCATAAAGTAAGGGTTTGCGCACGTCAGCGTGTTATTCTAGACATACGTAAATTCGTATAAGTTGGAGGTAGCATGTTCTCAATCGGTCAACACGTCATTCATCCGGGCCAGGGAGTCTGCACCGTCGTCGGTTTTAGGGACGACACACCGCAGCCCATGCTGCTGCTCGAGACCAAGCAGGGACATGCGCAGACGATCCTCATGTACCCCGTGGCGCAGGCCGACCGTTTGCACGCCGCCATCTCGCAGCAAGATGCCGAGCACCTGCTGAGCCACTATGACGAGCTGGAGTGCGACACTTTTACCGAGCGCAACAGTTCACTTGAGGAGACGCACTTTAAGCAGCAGCTCAAGCTGGGCGCGCCCGAGACGGTCCGCGTGGCAAAGACCATGATGCACCGCATTCGCCAGGCCGAGGAAGCTGATAAAAAACCCAGCTCCTACTACATGCGCGTACTCAAGGAGGCCAAGCGCCGCTCCATCGAGGAGTTCGCCGTGGCCTTGGGCGTCACCGAGGAGGCCGCCGAAGCCCGCCTAGCCCAAGCCGCCCTCAACTAACCCATCCGCGCCAAAACCACCGCAAAGGGGACAGGCACCTTTGTGGTGGTTTTCTTGTTCTAGTAGTATTCATTCTTATCGATACCCACGAGCACAAGGAGTCTCCTATGGCAGAGCCGCTTACCGCCGGAATCACCCGCGACCGCGCGTTCGAACTGCTCAACGAGCACAACAAGGACCCGTTCCACATCACCCATGGCGAGACGGTCGAGGGCACTATGCGCTACTTTGCGCGCGAGTTCGACCCCGAGAACGAGGAGTTTTGGGGCATCGTCGGCCTGCTGCACGACTTGGATTGGGAGGAGCATGAGGACGACCCCATGAACCACACCATCTATGCTGCCGAGATTCTTGAGGGAGAAGGTGCGTCTCCCGAGCTCATTCGCGCCATCCAGACGCACACGTCCGACTTCAACACCTCGCTGCCTAAGCCCGAGCTGCAGATGGAAAAGATCCTGTTTGCCTGCGATGAGCTCACCGGCCTGATCGGCGCTGCGGTCATCATGCGCCCGAGCAAGAGCGTTATGGACTTTACGACCAAGTCGCTCAAGAAAAAGTTCAAGGACAAGCGCTTTGCCGCCGGCTGCTCGCGCGACGTGATTTCGCAGGGCGCCGAGATGCTGGGCTGGGAGCTCCCCGAGCTCTTCGACCGCACCATCGCAGCAATGCAGTCCTTCGCCCCCGACCGCGACACCTTCCAGGCCTAACCGCCCACGCCACCTATAACCACCACAAAGGGGACAGGCACCTTTGTGGTGGTTTTTCGTTTGCGAGAGGTTTAGGGGCGAACCTGACCGGTGCCGCGGAGCTTGTATTTGTAGGTGGTGAGGGCCTCGGCGGCGAAGGGGCCGCGGGCGTGGAGCTTTTGGGTCGAGATGCCGATCTCGGCACCCAGGCCAAACTCGCCGCCGTCGGTGAAGCGCGTGCTGGCGTTGGCGTACACGGCCGAGGCATCGACCGCATCCAGGAAGCACTCGCAAGCATCCGTATCCTCGGCGATGATGGCCTCGGAATGCATGGTGCCGTAGCGGTTGATGTGCACGATGGCCTCGTCCTCGTTCGCCACGACCTTCACGCTGATCTCGAGCGCCAGATACTCACGGCCCCAGTCCTCCTCGGTTGCGGCCACGTAGTCGTCGCCCTCGGCAAGACCGGCATCGGCGCATGCGGCGCAGGTTGCCTCGTCGCCGTGAATCAGCACGCCGTGGTCATGCAGCACGGTCACGACCGCGGGCAAAAACGCATCGGCCACAGCACGGTCGACCAGCAGCGACTCGGCGGCATTGCACACGCCTACGCGCTGGGTCTTGGCATTAACGATAATGTTGAGCGCCTTATCAAAGTCGGCGGATTCATGCACGTAGATGTGGCAGTTGCCCGTGCCCGTCTCGATCACCGGCACAAGCGACTCGCGCACGCAGCGCTGGATCAGGCCTGCACCTCCGCGCGGAATGAGTACGTCGACAATACCGCGGAGCTTCATGAGCTCGCCGGTGGCCTCGCGGTCGGTGGACTCGATCATCGACACGGCCTCGCGCGGGAAGCCCTTGGCCTCGAGCGCATCGGCCAGCAGCTCGGCGATCATGGCACACGAGTGATAGGCCAGCGAGCCGCCGCGTAGAATGCAGGCGTTGCCGGTACGGATGCAGATGCCTGCGGCGTCGGCCGTCACGTTGGGGCGCGCCTCGTAGACCATAGCGACCAGGCCCAGCGGAACACTCACACGGGTCAGGTCCACGCCGCTTGCAAGCACGCGGTGGTCGAGCACGCGGCCCACGGGATCGGGCAGCTCGGCGAGCTTCTCCAAACCGGCGGCCATGCCCTCGACGCGCTCAGGCGTCAGCAGCAGACGGTCGAGCAGACCGGCCGAAGTGCCCGCATCGCGCGCGGCGGACATATCGAGCTCGTTGGCGGCGACGATGGAGTCGACACCGTTGCGCAGTGCTGCGGCCATGGCGCGCACGGCCTCCTGGCGCTGCTCGTTGCTCGCCGTGGCAAGCGAGGCCGACGCTGCCTTGGCGGCAACGGCAAGATCGTGGACATACGTGGCTATATCGACCGACATGGGCGGCCCTTTCTCCTAGAAGTTTGCAACCATGGTAGCCGATTTGCGCATGGCCTCGCCCGCGGCGGTAGAATTGGTCAACCCGAAACACCGCAACGAACGGAAGACTCACATGGCCCTCATCACTTCGTACCACGTCCCCGGCCTTTACGTCGAGGACCACAGCATCGCGGGCCCCCTTGACTGGCGCGGCCGGGTGCCGATGCTCGTGGCCGTCGGCAGTACCATGCGCCGCGGCGCCATGCCGGCACCCATCGCCGGCGCGCCCGAGAGCATCAAGCTCTTCTACCGCGTGGTTTGCGCGCCCGACCGCATCAACGACGATCTGCCGCTGCTCCTGTTTTTGCAGGGCGGCCCCGGCGGCGAGAGCCCGCGTCCGCTGTCGCCCACAAGCGACGGCTGGATCGAGGAGGCCGTCAAGCACTTCCGCGTGGTCCTTCCCGACCAGCGCGGCACCGGACGCAGTAGCTGCGTGGACGGACGCACGATCAAGGCACTGGGTGATCGCGCAACGGCCGCCGGCGCCGATACAGCACGCTCGCAGGCGGACTTCCTCAAGCGCCACCTCGCCAGCTCCATCGTGCGCGATTTTGAGTACCTGCGCCTAGTGGGCTTTGGCGGCAAGCCGTGGGTCACGCTCGGCCAAAGCTACGGCGGTTTTTTGACGCTGAGCTACCTGTCGCTCTTCCCCGAGGGCGTGGCGGCGAGCTTTACCTGCGGCGGCATTCCGCACGTGCCGGCGAGCGCAAGCGAGGTCTACGCGCACACCTTCCCGCGCATGGCCGCCAAGACGCAGCAGTATTATGACCGCTATCCCGCTGACGTCGAGCGCGTGGCAGCCCTGGCCGATGCGCTCGAGGCTCAGAAGCCCGTGCTGCCCGACGGCTCGCCGATGACGGTCGAGCGCCTACAGCTCATGGGCAGCGACTTTGGCATGAAGCCGAGCTTTGAGCGCATGCATTGGACTATCGATCACGCTTTTGTTACTGGCGACGGTACGCTGAGCTGCGGCTCCTCGGTATCCGACAGCTTTTTGATGCGCGCCTTCGAGCGCACCAACACACGCACGAACCCGCTGTACTGGACACTGCAGGAGTTTATCTACGCCGACGGCGACACCATGCCCATTCGCTGGGCCGCAGCAGAGGAGAAGGCCCATCGTGCCGAGTTCGACACACTCGCGCGCCCGCTCATGTTTACCGGCGAGGCCATGTTCCCGTGGATGTTCGAGCAGATGCCCGAGCTCAAGCCCTTCAAGCCCGCCATGGACCTGCTGATGGAAGACACCAGCTGGGACAAGATCTACGACCCGCAGCGCCTGGCCTGCAACGAGGTGCCGCTCCAGGCCGCGGTGTACTTCGATGACATGTACGTGGACTCGGGCATGCAGCTCGACACGCTCGACCGCGTGGGCAACTCGCACGCCTGGGTAACCAACGAGTTCGAGCACGATGGCCTGCACGGCAGCGCAGTATTCAAGCACCTCTTCGACGAAGCCCTCAACCGCGGAGACCTGCGCCGAATCTTCTAGCAAAGGAGTGTCCCCACCTGCCGGCACAAAGGGAGCGTCCCCAGGTGCCGGCACGAAAAAGACGGCGCTGCGGGAAACGATCCGCAGCGCCGTCTTTCTTTATGCAAATACAATCAAGTTATCCCTGTGTATCGCCGGCTTCTCGGCCAGGTTAGCGAGCAGGCGGTTGCTGGCGATCTGGTCCTGGCGGCGGCCGGCGGCAAGCTCCAGCACGTCCGAATCGGCCTCGGCGATACCGCGGGCGACGACCATACCGCTCGGGTCGCACACATCGAGCACATCGCCCTCGGCAAACTGGCCATCGACCTCGCGAATACCCACCGCAAGCAAGGAAGAGCCACGGCTGACCAGCGCCTTCGCAGCACCATCATCGACCGTCACCGAGCCATGTGCCTTGTCACCCAGTGCGATCCACAGCTTGCGGGGTGCGATGTCCAGGCGCTCCGCCGGCGGGTCGAACAGCGTACCCACGCTCTCGCCGCGGGCGAGACGCACGAGGGCATCGGGCTCCTCGCCCGAGCAAATCACGCTCTGAATGCCCGCCGTCATCAGGATGCGGCTCGCGCGAATCTTGGTGATCATGCCGCCCGTGCCCACCGATGTGGAAGAATCGCCCGCCGAGGCAATGATCTTGGCATCGATCTTATGCACGACCGGGACAAACTCGGCCGTCGGATCCTCATGCGGATTGGCGGTGTAGAGGCCGTCGATGTCCGAAAGCGTCACGCACAGATCGGCAGAAACCAGGCAGCTCACGAGCGCCGCCAGCGTGTCGTTGTCGCCAAACTTGATCTCGTCGACGGTGACGGTATCGTTCTCGTTGACGACCGGCACCACGCCCAGCTCAACCAGGCGCAGCAGGGCGTCGCGCGCGTGCAGGTAGGACGTGCGGCGGGCCGTATCGTGGCGCGTGAGCAGCACGAGCGAGGTGAGCAGGTCGCGCGCATGGAACTCCTCGTCGTAGGCCGACGAGATGATGCACTGGCCGGCCGAGGCGCAGGCCTGCAGGCTCGGCAGGTCGCCGACCGGCTTGCGGTCGAAACCCAACACGGGATAGCCACAGGCGATAGCGCCCGAGCTCACCACGACCAGACGCCAGCCGAGCTTGCGCAGCGCTGCGGCCTGATCTGCAAGCCCGCCGATAAAGGAGCGGTTGACCTTGCCATCGGCACCCACCACCGTGGACGAACCGATCTTTACCACCATCGTTTTATAAGAAGTCGTCATACGTCAAACCAATCAACTGTTCAGCGAACGGCCGAGCTGGCGGCCAAGGGAGCGTGACTCGCCCCTACCGCCCAAGGAATTAGTGAGCCCAGGGAAAGGCAGAGGCCGCGGCCATGTTCTTGCGCACGAGCTCGTCGCGCACCTGAGCCAGGCCCTGCTCCATGCCCACAACATAGGTCTGCGGGTACAGGAAGCGCTTGAAAGCTGCGTCCAGATGATCGAGTGCCCAAGCACAGCGCTCGCGCGCGTCCTGGATGCTCTCACGCGGAGCCACCGCACTGCCATCGCGCACGATCGGCACCAGCAGCTCGCGATACTCAAGTTCGGACACGTCAGTCACCAGGGCGGCATCATTCACGGCCACGAGGGTATTGCCGCGCGCGGCGCCCTCCCCCGCCAGATGGTCCTCGTCGTAGATCATGTCGCAGACCGGGCCGCCAAAGCCGTCGTAATAACGGCGCACGCGTTGCACACCCGGGATCGTGCGCTTGTAGGGCTGCTCGGAGAGCTTGACCACCGGCGTCCACGGATCTGCCTCGCTCGCACGGCGGGCGGAAAGCTTGTACACGCCGCCCAGCGCCGGCTGGTCATAGCAGGTCGCGAGCTTGGTACCCACGCCAAAGCTGTCGATGGGCGCGCCCTGGTCGAGCAGCGACTGAATCGTGTACTCATCAAGATCGTTGGAAACCGAGATCCCCACATAGGGCAGGCCCTCAGCATCAAAACGGCCGCGGACATACTTGGACAGCTTGGCGAGGTCGCCCGAGTCGATGCGAATAGCCGACAGGCGCTCGCCCACCGCCTCCATCTCCTTGGCAACCGTAATGGCATGCTCGCAGCCCTCGCGCACGTCATAGGTGTCGATGAGCAGCGTACAGTTCTTGGGGCTCGACTTGGCAAAGGCGCGGAAGGCCTCAAGCTCGGAATCGAAGCTCATCACCCAGCTGTGCGCATGCGTGCCAAAGACGGGAATACCGTAGCGGCGGCCGGCGAGCACATTGGACGTAGAGGAGCAGCCGGCAACGTAGCTCGCGCGCGCAACGGCCAGGCCGCCATCGGGACCCTGGGCTCGGCGCAGGCCAAACTCCGCCACGGGGCGACCGTCGGCGGCGAGCACCACGCGCGCCGTCTTGGTGGCGACAAGCGTCTGGAACCCGACGATGTTGAGCAGCGCGGTCTCGAGCAGCTGGCACTCCAGCGACGGGCCGGTGACGCGCACCATGGGCTCGCGCGGAAAGACGAGCTCGCCCTCGGGCACGGCGTCAATGTTCACATGCGCGCAGAAGTTACGCAGGTAATCGAGGAATGCGGGTTTAAACATCGCGCCGCCGGCTGGGGCCTGAAGCGAGGCGAGGTAGTCGATGTCCTCGGGCGTAAAGCGCAGATTCTCGACCAGCTCGGGCAGTTCGGCGGTGCCGCACATGACGGCATAGGCGCTGCCAAAGGGATGGTCGCGGTAAAACGCGGTAAAACAACCCTGCTCATTGGCCTTGCCGCTCTCCCACAGGCCCTGGGCCATAGTGAGCTCGTACAGATCGGTGAGCATTGCAATGTCGGTGGGATGCGAGATGTCGGTCAAAGCCATGGGGCGACCTTTCGGATGTGTGGTACAGAATTTGAGGGTTAGACGAGAGCAGAGGATGCGGACATGACGCCCGATGCAAATCGGTTAGAGCAGGCCCATGCTGGTCAGGATCGTGTAGCCCATAAAGATGACAAACGCGATGAGGGCAAGGACAATGATGATTTTTTGAGCCGGCGCCATGCCAGGGATCTCGTTCTCGCCCGTAGGCTCCTTGGAGGTAACCATGCGCTGGGCAAAGGTCATCTCGTCACGGCTCGACTTGGGCTCGTCGGACTTGGGACGAGCGGCCTTTTTAGGCTGAGGTTTGGGCGCGGCAGGTGCAGGCTTCGCAGCAGCGGGCTTGGGTGCAGGCGCGGGCGCCGATGCGGATGCGGCGTTCGCGGCGACCTCCTCGGCCTTCGCACGCTCGGCACGCAGGGCAGCCAGCTCCTCACGCTCGCGACGGGCCTCTTCCTGGGCCTCGCGACGAGCCTTCTCGGCGCGGAGCTCCTCCAACTCGGCGCGCTCCTCGGCAGACAGTGGTTGGGACTCAAGCTCGGCCATGGTATAGCCCTTTCTTTTAAAAAAAGCCGCCGACACAATGTCAGCGGCTTATCAAATCCAAGGGTGGAGACGAAGGGAGTCGAACCCTCGGCCTCTGCCATGCGACGGCAGCGCTCTCCCAACTGAGCTACGTCCCCAGGACAAGTCGATATTTTACCTACGGCTCGCCAACTGTCAACGCCCAATAACCAGTCTTTTTGGGACGGAGCTTTTTTGACTACCATTCGCCCGATGATTTTTTAATCCCCGTCCCAGAAAAATCATCGGCGAACGCACTACTTTGCGCTGGTGAGGACGCCGGTGGTGTCGAACGCTGGGGTAAAGCTCTCGTCTACCGCGCCGCCCTCTTGCCAAAACATCGTCGTAAAGCCCAGGTCGTCGGCATGGTCGAGTACCTGCTCGTACTCCTCGCGCGTCACGGCGCGCGCCAGGTCGCCGCCCTGCTCTCGCATGAGCGCATTGGGCGTGTACTGGTTCATGACCGAGATCGGCACGTCGCCCACCGTCTGCCACACCAGGTCCAGCACGCGGCATGAATCGTCTGCATGTCCCGGCAGCACCAGATGGCGCACGATGATGCCGCGCTTCATGAGCCCGCCCTCGTCCACCAGCTCTCCCCCGCGGCGATCGATCTCGCGCGCCATCTGGGCCAGACCCGACACGGCCACGCGCGGATAGTCCTTAATATGAGAAAGCGACTGCGCAAGCCCGGCATCGGCATATTTAAAGTCGGTGAGCCACACATCGACCAGGTCGCCCAGCGCCGCCACGGCACTCGCGCGCTCGTAACCACTCGTGTTGTAGACGATCGGGATGACCAGCCCGCGCGTCCGTGCCGCGGCGATCGCAGCAGGCAACAGGTGCGCATAGTGCGTCGCCGTCACCAAATTGATGTTGTTGGCACCCTGGTCCTGCAGCTCCAGCATAATCTCGACCAGGCGCTCAGGCGAAATCTCAAGGCCAAAATTGCCGGTCGAGATCTCGTGGTTCTGGCAGTAGATACATTTAAGCGAGCAACCGCTAAAGAAGATCGCGCCCGAACCGGCCTCGCCCGAGATAGGCGGCTCCTCCCACATATGAAGCGCGGCGCGGGCCACCTTGAGCGTGTCGTTAGCACCGCAGACGCCGTGCGCGCCCTCATCGCGCGCCGCACCGCAACGGCGCGGACACAAATGGCAGGCGGGCGAAAAAAGTTCGGTCAACGACGTCGGCATAAAAACATGCTCCAAAACAACGATTCAGCAGCTCAAACGTAAAGGGCCAGACCGGGTAGACGGCTCCGTCCCTAAGGCGCCGTAATCGTCCGACACGATTTTTGTAATGTCAAGACTGGAATCGATAAAGTGCCGCTTTATGATGTAGTTATTCCGCCCCCCGCGGAGCAACTGGGTGAACCGTCGCGTTTATTTAGGGAGCCCACACAGTCGTGCCTAGTACAGGTATCCTTCGTTGTTAAGGACGCTGGAACAGTCGATGAGGGCACCCACCTGTTTTAGGTGGGTTCATTTTCGTAACGTGGGGGGTGGTTTTCTTTTGCCGAAAATCACCATACAGTCCATATGGATCCCCGCCGGCATCCCGACAAGCCATCGACAACATTCCAATATCTGGTATGCGCGTGATAATCGCACGGTGCAAACCTCCGCACCCCCCTCGGTCGAGTATCATGGGACAGCTATGCCATTTCCGCGTAGCAACCTTTGACCTTTTCCTTCGACGCTTGGCGGTTTTTAGATTCATGGCTTCATCCCCGAGCTACATACCGTACCTATGCGTGGCAGCGGCGGCTTTTATCACGACCTTCCTCGCGGTGCCCCTGGTCAAGCGCTTGGCAATTAAGCTCGATGCCGTCGACTATCCTTCTAAGCGCCGCATCAACACCAAGCCCATCCCGCGTTTGGGCGGAACGGCGGTGTTTTTGGGCCTGGTCGTTGCCTGCATTGTGCAAATCCTAGGCACCTGGTACCTAGGCTGGCCACCCGTCCTGGTGCCGCACCCGCGCCTTCACATTAGCTATCCCATGCTGGCGCTCTCCTTTACCGTCATCTTTGCGACCGGCGCTATCGACGACGTCTTCCAGCTCACGCCCAAGCAAAAGCTGGCCGGACAGGTCCTCGCCGCGCTTATCGCCTGCATGGGCGGCCTAAAAATCGGCGTCATCGTCAACCCGTTTGCTCCCGGCGAGATCATGCTCGGATGGCTCGCCTACCCCATCACCGTAATCTATCTGGTGGCATTCACCAACATCATTAACCTCATCGACGGCCTCGACGGCTTGGCCACGGGCATCTGCGGCATCGCCTCGTTCACCATGTTTTCGATGGCCGTTCTCTCGGGCCGCATCGACGCCGCCGCGCTCTCCATTGCGCTCTTTGGCGCCTGTCTGGCCTTTTTGCGCTACAACTTCAACCCCGCAAGCATCTTCTTGGGCGACTCGGGGTCGCTGCTTCTGGGCTTTGCGCTGGGCTCCATCTCGCTGCTCAACGTGAGCCGCACCGCCGCACTCACCTCGCTTATCATCCCGCTCATCGTTGCCGGCGTGCCCATCATCGACACGTTTAGCGCCATCGTGCGCCGCAAGCGCGCCCACATTAGCATCGGGCAGGCCGACAAGGGCCACATCCACCACCGCCTGATCCAAGAAGGCTACAACCAAAAACAGGCTGTGCTGCTCATCTATGCCTGGTGCATTATGCTTTCGGCCGGCGCCGCCGCCATCAATCAGGTCGAGGTGCCCATGCGCGTGCTCATCTTTACCGTGCTTGCCATTGGCTCGGCGGCCTTTGCCAAGCACCTGCACCTGTTTGAACCCGTGCTGCGCCACCATTACAACAAGCGCACGCACGAGGACGAACTGGTCACCCCCGACGACCCCGCCTTTAAGCAGGAGGAGCAGGCAGCCGAGGAGCGCAAAGAAGAGCGCCACCACAAGCTCTAGGGCAAGCTGCCGAGGATGTGCCAAGGCACCGTTAGCCAAGCACGGCCGCGCCGCACCCATCGCACATGCCGCACCACGCGCGTCCCTCTCCCGCCCCTCGCCTACTTACGCACCACCCCTCCAATAAACGCGTTATCATCTTGACCCATGAACATACGTTAGGAGCAATCATGCCAAACGAGAACAGCTACGAAGTCGCGCTGCAAAAGAGCAACGCCATTCGCGAGGGCCTGACCAAGGCGCCCGAGAAGTTCACCATGCTCACCGGCGACCGCCCCACCGGCCGTCTGCACCTGGGCCACTACTTCGGCACCCTCAAGGGCCGTGTTGAGCTGCAGAACATGGGCGCCAAGACCAACGTGCTCATCGCCGACTACCAGGTCATCACTGACCGCGACACGACCGAGCACATCCAGGACAACGTGTACAACATGGTCATGGACTACCTTGCCTGCGGTATCGATCCCGACAAGACCATGATCTACGCGCACTCCGCCGTGCCCGCCGCCAACCAGCTCATGCTGCCGTTCCTGTCGCTGGTGTCCGAGGCCGAGCTGGCGCGCAACCCCACCGTCAAGGCCGAGATGGAGGCCTCGGGCCATGAGCTTACCGGCCTTCTGCTCACCTACCCGGTGCATCAGGCCTGCGACATCCTGTTCTGCAAGGGCAACGTGGTGCCCGTCGGTCGTGACCAGCTGCCGCACATCGAGCTCACCCGCACCATCGCCCGCCGCTTTAACAACCGCTACGGCAAGGTGTTCCCCGAGGTCGACGCGCTGCTGTCCGAGACCCCGCTGCTGCCCGGCCTGGACGGCCGCAAGATGAGCAAGAGCTACGGCAACGCCATCAACATCTCGATGACCGCCGAGGAAACGGCCAAGCGCATCAAAAAGAGCCAGACCGACTCCGAGCGCATGATCACGTTCGATCCCGAGAACCGCCCCGGCGTGTCTGGCCTGCTTTCGACAGCCGCCATCTGCACCGGTCGCTCCGAGGGCGAGATTGCCGAGGAGATCGGCATGGGCGGCTCCGGCCAGCTCAAGAAGTACGTGACCGAGGCCGTCAACGAGTACTTCGCACCGATCCGCGAGCGTCGCCAGCGCTACGAGAACGATCTGGATTACGTGAAGGACGTCCTGCACGAGGGCAACCGTCGCGCCAACGAGATCGCCGAGCAGACCCTGGCCGAGGTTCAGGACGCCATGGGCATGGTGTACTAGACCGATCTGCTGGCTTGAGCTTTCGATTGCTTTAGGGCGGGCGCTACGGCGTCCGCCTTTTTTGGAGCCGGACCGCTTCGGCTCCGTCCATCGCACCCCCTCGACAAACAGGAACAGGCCCGCCGGCAGCTAGTTGCCAGCAGGCCTGTTCCCGAAGTACACCGTTGAATCGCACAGAGGGGAGGAATGCGAATCAAACTCAACAGGGCAGGCTTTTTCATCGCCTATTGCCTGCTCCGTTGCTGAAACCAATATAGTTCGCCGTGGTTTACTTTTTGACGACAAAATGCGCCGCCATAGCTTCTCCATAAGTTAGCCCAAGTAAACTAAACCACCACAAAGGGGACAGGCGCCTTTGTGGTGGTTTTCGCCACGGCAGAACCGCTAGAGCCCGGCAGGCCAGCGACAGGCGGCCAAGTCGACGTGCATGTCGTCCTTAAACGCCACACCTTCCCCTAGCAAAAGCTCACGTTGAGCATCGGGACCGCCAAAAGCGAAGCCCTCGCATATGTGCCCGTCGGCAAACACCACGCGGTGACAGGGAATCTCGCCGAGGCGCGGATTACTATGCAGGGCATACCCCACGTACCGCGCACTTCGTGGACGACCGGCAAGCAGCGCCACCTGGCCATACGTGGCGACCATCCCCTCGGGGATCTGCTCGACCACCTCGTACACCCGTTCAAAAAAGCCCTCAGACGCCATTGCTCGCTCCCTTCCACCCGGAAAAGCATAAACCACCACAAAGGTGCCTGTCCCCTTTGTGGTGGTTTATGGCAGGTCGGTTAGTTGGCGGGCTGGAAGAAGGCTACGGCGACGGCGCCGGGGCCTACGTGGGTGCCGATGGTGGCGCCGATGGTGTGAACGGGCAACTCGCCCTCGGTGTGGCCAGCCCACAGTGCCGCGCTGTCCTCGACATACTTCTTGAGCACCGCATCCGAAAGGCCCGTATAGCCCAGCGCCAGCGGCATGGAAAAGTCGACGCCGCCCGCCTTTTCTACCTTCTGGTTGAGCAGGTTACGACCGTTCTTGGAACCGCGCGCCTTGCCCAGCTGCACGATCAGGCCGTCCTCGGCGGCCACAACGGGCTTTACGTTGAGCAACGTGCCCACAGCGCCGGCCGCAGCAGACAGGCGACCGCCGCGCACCAAGTACTCCAGCGTCTCGAGCAGGCCGATGACGACCACGCGGTCACGGACTGCCTCGACGGCCGCCGCGATCTGGGCCGCACTACGGCCCTCGTCCACCAAGCGCAACGCATACTCGACCAGGACACGCTCGCCCAGGGTGACGTTATTGCTGTCCACCACGAACACGTCGCCGCCCGGCGCCTCGGCAAGTGCGGTACGGGCACTCTGATTGGTGCCCGAAAGCTTGGCGCCCACGGTAATAATCACTGCCTCGTCGCCGGCCTCACGTGCCTCGGCAATCGCCTGCGAAAACGCGTACGGGTTGACCTGGCCGGTCTTGGGCAGCTCATCGCGCTCCACGAGCATCTCGTAAAAGCGCTGATGATCGATGTCGACGCCATCCATATACACATCGGTGCCAAAGGTGACGGACAGCGGCAAAACACGCAGAGCGGGGTGCTCCGCCGGCGACATATCGCTTGCGGAATCGGTAATAATACGAATGGACATAACAAATCCTTTCTTGCGCGGAGCTCGCGCGGGGAATTTTGACAGCAATGCCCCGGCACGGTATACGCGCTCAAACGGGACTATGCAGTTGTTAATGGGAAGCAAATGCCTTGGCGGCCTTAGATCTCGCGCAGGGTGTCGAGAATCGTACGCAGCGATGCATACATCTGCTCGCGCTGCTCCACACCCATAGCCTTACCGGTGGTATCGAGCACCTCGCGAATGATGCGGTCCGCCTCGCTCATGCTCTCGCCGCCCAGAGCGGTCAGGCGAACCGGAGCACGATACTTAACGGCGGCATCGCCCGAATCATCGACTTCGACGTAGCCGCCCTCCTCCAGATGCGCGAGCGTACGCGAGACGGCGGCGCGGGTCACGCCTGCCATGCGAGCCAGGTCGGCACCAGTCAGGCCGTCCTTGCTGCGCTCAAGATAGTACAGGCACATAACGTCGGAGCCCTTGAGGCCCAGCCTTGCGCCCTCAGACGTCTTAATGCGCTGGATCTCCTTGTAGAGACCGCTGATCAGTCCGACAAAGTCCTCGAAACGTGTCTCGTCGCTCTGCTGCATGGGAGACGACCGCCTTTCGCTTGCATAATGCTAACGGGTAAACATCTTAGTCGCATAAGGCGACACCCGTACCCAAATACCCCATTTGTTAACCCATCAACATAAAAACCACCACAAAGGGGACAGGCACCTTTGTGGTGGTTTGGGGCATCAATAGGTTCTAGGCGCCGCTACAGCTCCACGCAAGGATTGTCGCGGGTCACAAGCGTCTTAATGACAACCGTCGCTCCCAGATAGCGCTCAAGCAGCTCGGCTAAGCGATCGATCGCAGCCTGGCAATCCCCCATCCGCTCGGGCTCCACGCACTCAATCGCTAGGAACGCATCGGCCGAATCATCGGACAGCGCCGTGCGAACGCCGTCGCGCCAGTTCCAGCAGCGGCACACAGCGCCCGCATCATCGATGTAGGCGAGCTCGCCGGGCAGCGTCGGATCGTCCGTCTCCTCGCCAAGCGGCAAGAACGCATCGCCACCGTCGGTCACCTTCAGGCGAAGGTCCCCCTCGATCGCATGCAGATCCTCGCCTCCCACGGGCAGCGCGTAGGTCAGCGACACCGTGTTGTAAATATCCACCGCGGGCGTAATGTGGCCCACCGGCTTGCCTTTGAGCACGCGTTTGAGCAAGTTCTCGATCGAGCAGCGCGCGCCTTTCTTGGTCTTGAACAGACGATAGGCCTCGCGCCATGCCCTGACCGGTGCGTTCTCGCTGATAGTGTCGCTGGTCAGATGACGCTCCGCATCGATATTGGCGCGGTCGAGCAACGCCGCAATCGCATCCACGTCCTCTTGAGGAATCTGAGCCGTGGGCTTCATGCCCTCCACGACCACAACACCGACCGCTGCCTGCGGAAACAGCTCCCAGAATGAATCCTCGGCAATAAAGCTCTTCATACGCTCTCCCTTCATTGTGCGCGCCCGAGTGAGGGCGCCTAAACAAAAAGCGCCCTTACAACGGCCACCTTCAAAGTCCTACGGTGCCGTCACAAGAACGCTTGCGCTGTCCCCATCCGGAGAAGGGAACGATATGTCAGGCGTATTGTAACCCGAGTCATCCACACGAGCAAAACCACCACAAAGGTGCCTGTCCCCTTTGTGGTGGATATGGACTCACGGCGAAGCTAGTGGCGGAGTCCCAGCAGGCCGCGGCCGTGATGACGGGCCTCGGCGGACACCTGGGCGTGCGGACCGGCGGCTTTGACGGACTCGGGCAGGTGCGAGTACTTCTTCTCGAAGTTCTCCTCGAACATCACGGCCAAGTTGTGCGCGGCCTCGTCGTAGCGAGCGGTGCTCTGCCAATACTGGCGCGGCACCAGGATGCCGTCGGGTACGCCGTGGCACGTGGTGGGAATGTCGACGTTAAAGATGTCGTCGTGCACGAACTCGCTGTCCTCGATGGTACCGTCGAGGGCGCGGGCCACCAGGGCGCGCGTGTAGGCAAGCTCGATGCGATGACCCACGCCGTAGCCGCCGCCGATCCAGCCGGTGTTGACCAGGTACACACGCGTGCGGCCGTCGGCGATGCGCTCACCGAGCATCTTGGCATAGACCATGGGGTCGAGCGGCATAAACGGCTCGCCAAACAGCGAAGAGAACGTGGGCGTGGGCTCGGTGACGCCGACCTCGGTGCCGGGGATCTTGGCCGTAAAGCCCGTCACAAAGTGATACATGGCGGCGTCGGCCGTCAGGCGCGAGATGGGCGGCAGCACGCCAAAGGCATCGCAGGTCAGGAAGAGCACGACGCTTGGAGTGGTGCCCATGCCCTTGGTCCACGCGTTGGGAATGTGCTCCACAGGGTATGCCACGCGCGTGTTGTGCGTGATCGAGATGTCGTCGTAGTTGGGCTTGCGGTTCTCGTCGAGCACCACGTTTTCGCAGATCGCGCCAAAGCGGACAGCGTTGAAGATCTCGGGCTCGTGGAACGCGTCCAGGCCCTCGCATTTGGCGTAGCAGCCACCTTCGATGTTGAAGATGCCCATGTCGGACCAACCGTGCTCGTCGTCGCCGATCAGCAGCCGCGTGGGGTTGGCCGAAAGCGTGGTCTTGCCCGTGCCCGAAAGGCCAAAGAACACGGCGGTCTCGTGCGTGACGGGATCCATGCTGGCCGAGCAGTGCATGGGCAGCACGTCGTCCTCGACGGGCAGCAGGTAATTCATGACGCTGAAGATGGACTTTTTGATTTCGCCGGAGTAACCGGTGCCGGCAACCAAAATCACGCGCTCCTGGAAGTTGATGACCACGGCGGCGCTGGAGTTGAGGCCCTTAATGGCGGGATCGCACTGGTAGCCGGGAGCGGCGAGCACGCAGAAGTCCGGCTCGCCGGTGCGTGCGATTTCACGGGCAAGCGGGCGGGCGAGCATCTGCTTAATAAAGAGCGCTTGGCTGGCACGCTCGCAGGCGACAAGCAGGCGACGCGTATGGTTGCGATCGGCACCGGCCATACCGCGAGTGACGAACACATCGCGCTCGTTGAGGTAGTTGACGATACCGGCCTTGATGGCCTCGTAGCTCTCGGCAGAAAGCGGGCGGTTGACGGCACCCCAGGCAATCTTGTCGTGAACATCGGGGGTGTCAACGATAAAGCGGTCATTGGGGGAACGACCAGTGCGCTCCCCCGTCTCGATCACCAGCGCGCCGTTGGATGCCATGCGGCCTTCTTCGCGGCGGATGGCGTGCTCGACGAGCTCCGCGGCGGATAGATCGACCAGCAGACGGGGCTGATTCTCGGCGGGATCTTCGACCAGCGCAATACCAAAGTTGGACAGAACTTCTGCAGGGGTAACACCAGGCATGGGGCCTCCTTTAAAAGCGCGACACGTGGACGCGGCGCGCACTTTACTCACGTAAAGCCCGTTGTACCCGATATGCAAAAACGTTTTTGCGGCAACGGCGAAGCGCCCGCCCAACGGTCAAAAATCGCAGGCAAGCGGCCTAGTCGTTAGGGACGCTTTTAAACGACTAGTCATTGGGGACACTCTTGAACAGACAACATTCAAGGAGTGTCCCCGGATGCCGGGGCATATGGGGGGATACCCAATTGCCGGCGCAAAAGGACCGCCCCCAAGGGCCGCAGAAAACGCCGGGCGGGGGCGCC
>CAJJZO010000016.1 GCA_905197585.1 uncultured Collinsella sp. | reverse complement strand
CGTTAAAAGCCGTAACGGCGCGCAAATTCCTGGGCAAGCTGCGATACGTCTTCGCAAGCGCTGGCCCAGGGGGCAAAGTCGGGGGTGTCCGAGATAATGCCGTCGGCTTCCCAAACCGCCTGGTGCGAGAGGTCCCAGGGGTCGCGCGGCTCGGGTCGGCAGGGAAGGTACGGTGTCTGGTACATGGGATTCAGCAAGAAGAATGCGCCGCCCTCGCAGCGGTTAGCGAACTCACGCAGCGCACGCACCGCCGGACGCATCTTGTTCGTTTTGAACAAGAGGATTGTGCGGGCGAGCAGGTACCAGGGGGAGTTCTCGAGTGCATCGGCTCCCACCTGTTCCTCGAGCTGGTGGGCCAGGGCAAAAAAGCCGTCTTGGTCTTCCAGACGAGCGAGGGCGAGCAGCACGGTGCCTGCGGCCCGGGTGGGATAGCCTTCTGCCTTAAGGACGCGGCGGGCGTAGTTGGCGGCAGCACGGTAACGAGCGCTCGCCATGCACAGCTGCGAGATGGCCTCGAGCGTGTGGAGCCACCCGATAAGGGCCGGCTCGCTCACGGTAAGGTCTGCCGCGGTGACACCGTCGGCCAAAACATTATTGGCCCAGTAGTGCGGGGCTTCCATGTCGAACCCGGGCACGCTTTGCTGCAGGTAATCGGCCGTGGTCGCCTCGAGCTTCATCAGGTCACCCAGGCAGGCGTCAACGGGCGTGTCGGCCAGGATGATGGCGAGCAGCTGCGCGTCGACGGCCAGTGCATCGACGCGGACAATTTTGAGCAGCTCATCGCGCATGTCGTCGAACAGGCGATTACGCGTCTGCTCGAACTCCTCGTCGCTGCCCATGTCCTCGATGCGATGGAGCTCGTCGAGCAGGTGGCGATGAACACCGGCATAGGACAGCAGTGCCTGGGCATGCTCGGTCTGCGCATACTTATGAGGGTTGACGCTCACGTCGTTGTGGACAAGCTCGCGTGCTGCATCGGTGAGTTCGGGGTGCGACGCCAGATAGGTGCGCTCTAGGTAGGCGGGGATGTAGACGCTCGGATCCATTAGAGGTCTCCTCCCTTAAACGGCAAGCCCTGCTCGGCCGCCCGCAGGATGCGCTCGTCGATCTGGGAACGCACGATATCGTTGGTGGCGACCCAGGCGGCAAAGCTGGCGTTGTCGGGGGCGCCCAAGCCCTCCTGCAGTACCGGCGTCGCCTCGGACAACGCAAGGACAAGCTCGTCGGTGGAGCCCACGCCCACGTTGACGCGGGCATAGACGCCATCGGGAAACTCGGTTTGGAAGTAGAGTGCTTCGGCCGCGTGCGGGCATGAGCGCACCAGGATGCGCAAGTAGCGCTCGGCACCCTCGTAGTCCAGCTCGCGCCAGGCAGCGCTCATCAGCGCGATGAGCGTCCACGGGTCCAAGTCGCGCTCCGCGTCCTTGGGACGACGGCGCAGCGGCGTGTTGGCAAGATAGGGGACGGAGTGGGCAGAGCGAAAGCGCTTGAGCTCCTCGGCGGGGTATTCGAGCTTCGCCATGGCGAGCATCGCGGTGTGGCGGACGCCGGCAGGATCGTTGGGGGCAAAGTCGAGGCTGCGATTTGCGGCTTCGAGCGACATGCGATAGCGGCCGCTAATGAGGGCGCGTGACGCAAGGGCGGCAAGCCAGCGCAGGTAGGGACGGCGCATAAGGTCGCCAGCGGCCTCGCGCTCGTAGGGGTCCTGCGCCGAGGCGATCTTGAGTGCCAGGTCGCGCTCCACCTCGTCGCACTTGGACACCAGATACTGTACGTACTCCTCGTTGGAGTTGGCGGTGAGGGCGGTCAGCATGCGCTGAGCGTCCCAGTTGGCCGGATCGAGCTCGGTTGCCTCGCGAAGCATGTTCTCGGCAGTGGCCTCTTCTTGCTCTGCCTGGGTATCGTCAGGGATAAAGGGAATGCGGTAGTCGACAGCCTCGACCACCTTGGCAATGAGGTGCCCGGCGCGGTCGCGGTCGTGCACGATGAGCGGTGCGGGGTTGCGGGTGAATTGTTCCATCAGACGCTCTACGGCGGCACCGTCGGTGAGCGGGATATTGTCGCGGCGCAAGGCCTCAAGAACGAGGCGATGGCAATCCTCTTGAATGGGATCGAATGCCATGGGGCCTCCTTTGCTGCGGTTAGGGTTCAAATCTCTCTATATAAGGTTCTAGTTTACCCGCATGTGGCACACCGGGGGTGCCGCACTTGGACATGCACCTTTGCACCACGAAGACGGATGTCAGACGGATGTCGCACAAATGTCGGCACCTTGGACGGCCGAGTGGTATCACGGTGCCGCAAACGGTCGATTTTTGGCGGCGAACGGGGCACATTTTGGAGGGGCACCGTCCTGCCCGGGATATGTGGTCAACCTTGATAAAACGTTTGCCCAGCTTGGGAGTATGAATGCCCCATAAGGGTCTTCAGGGATAGAAAAAACGTTTCATCATTGTTGGCTTTAGGTGAATAACTGACCAACCAGAACGGTAAAATAGTGTTTGTCTGAGCATTGAGACGTTTAGACATCGCGCATTGTCATCGCCGGCAACGCGCAAAACGGTCCTAACGGAGCCAATCGGGTGCTCCGTTATATACGCAAGTCTAAGAGGGGCTTGTTTAGGAGGCACAGTATGGGACGTTTTACCAATCCTCGCGATCTGTACTTTGGTGAGGGCGCTCGCCACGAGGTGAAGAACCTCAAGGGCAAGAAGGCCATCATCGTTTCTGGCGGCAGCTCTATGCGCCGCGGCGGGTTCCTGCAGGACGTTGAGGCCGACCTCAAAGAGGGCGGCTTCGAGGTCAAGCTGTTCGAGGGCGTCGAGTCCGATCCGTCCATCGAGACGGTCATGAAGGGCGCCGAGGCCATGCGCGAGTTCGAGCCCGACTGGATTATCGCCATCGGCGGCGGCTCGCCCATCGATGCCGCTAAGGCCATGTGGGTCTTCTACGAGTATCCCGAGGAGTCCTTCGATAACATCATCCAGCCGTTCAGCTTCCCTGAGCTGCGTCAGAAGGCTCACTTCTGCGCCATCTCCTCTACCTCCGGTACCGCTACCGAGGTCACTGCCTTCTCCGTCATTACCGACTACGCCAAGGGCATCAAGTACCCGCTGGCCGACTTCAACATCACCCCTGATGTCGCCATCGTCGACCCCGAGCTCACCTACACCATGCCCTCCAAGCTGTGCGCTCATACCGGCATGGACGCTCTGACCCACTGCATGGAGGCCTACGTTTCCACCTGCGCTTCCATGTTCACCGACGCCAACGCTCTGCACGGCATCCGCGAGATCGTCGAGTGGCTGCCCAAGTCCTATGCTGGCGACCATGAGGCCCGTCAGCACATGCACGAGGCTCAGTGCATCGCCGGTATCGCCTTCTCCTCGGGCCTGCTCGGCATCGTTCACTCCATGGCTCACAAGACCGGTGCTGCCTTCGAGAACGGCCACATCATCCATGGTGCTGCTAACGCTATGTACCTGGGCAAGGTCATCCAGTGGAACTCCAAGGATCCCCGTGCTGCCGAGCGTTACGCTTACGTGGCCAAGGAGATTCTGCACCTTCCCGGCGAGACCAACGAGGAGCTCATCGCCGCGCTCGTCCAGAAGATTCGCGACCTCAACGATCAGCTCAACATTCCGCAGTCCATCAAGGATTACGCGAATGGTGGCGTGAAGGTCGACGCCGAGAACCCGCAGATGGTTTCCGAGGAGGAGTTCCTCGCCAAGCTGCCCGAGATCGCCGCGAACGCCGAGCAGGACGCCTGCACGCCCGAGAACCCGCGTGAGACCAAGGCTGCCGACTTCGAGAAGATCCTCAAGGCCTGCTACTACGACACCGACATCGATTTCTAATCGACTCTTGTTATCGTAATGAGGGGCTCCGCACGTATCCGTACGGAGCCCCTTTCTTTTTAATTATTAGAGAATGGGATAGTTATGGCTGCAATCTTCAATAGCCCCAGCAAGTACATCCAGGGCCCGGACGAGCTGGCCAAGCTCGGCTCCTATGTCGAGCCGCTCGGCGCTAAGGCCCTCGTTATCGTGACGCCTTCGGGCAAGAAGCGCGTCGGTGCCAAGATCGAGGGCGGCTTTGCCGAGGCTAAGGCCGAGCTGCTGTTTGAGGACTTTAACGGCGAGTGCTCCAAGGGCGAGGTCGATCGTCTGGTTGCGCTCGCTCGCGACAACGGTTGCGACATCATCGTCGGCGTCGGTGGCGGCAAGATCCTCGATACCGCTAAGGCCGTCGCCTATTACCTGGAGTCCCCGGTTATCATTTGCCCCACCATCGCCTCGACCGATGCACCGTGCTCGGCACTTTCGGTGCTCTACACCGACGACGGCCAGTTCGATAAATATCTCTTCCTTAAGGCAAACCCCAATATCGTCCTTATGGATACGACGGTTATCGCAGCGAGCCCGGTGCGCCTGACGGTTTCCGGTATGGGCGATGCGCTCGCAACCTACTTTGAGGCCCAAGCGACGCACGATGCCGACGGCGGCACTTGCGCCGGCGGCAAGGGCGGCATGGCCGGCCTGGCGCTCGCCAAGCTCTGCTACGAGACGCTTATGGCCGATGGCGTCAAGGCCAAGGTTGCGCTGGAGAAGGGTGCGCTTACGCCTGCCGTCGAGCATATCATCGAGGCCAATACGCTGCTCTCCGGTATTGGCTTTGAGAGCTCGGGCCTTGCTGCTGCTCATGCCATCCACAATGGCCTGACGATGCTGCCCGAGTGCCAGGGCATGTATCACGGAGATTTGGTCGCGTTTGGCACCTTGGTCCAGCTGGTACTCGAGGATGCTCCGACCGAGAAGCTCGAGGAAGTCTTGGGCTTCTGCATTGAGCTGGGCCTGCCGGTCACGATGAAGGAACTTGGCGTTGCCGAGCTTACGCGCGAGCAGGCCATGATTGTTGCCGAGGCCGCCTGCGCGCCCGATGATACCATGTGCAACATGCCGTTTGAGGTGACGCCCGAGATGGTCGCCAACGCCATCCTGGGTGCCGACGCACTGGGTCATTATTACCTTATGGATGAGTAAACTAAGGTAAGGAAGGGGCAAAGCCGACAGATGGCTTTGCCCCTTTTGCTATGGTGCAAAGGGACCTGTCCCCAATGCACAAGTTGGTGCAGGGGGGCAGGTTACTTTGCACCAATCGTTGTTTGATGAAGGGCGGATTCTCGCATGGCGCTTCCCATGGTTTATGGCGGTCCCGGCCGGTATGTTCAGGGGCCGGGCGAACCTTCGCGTCAGGGCAGGTATCTGTCATGGTTGGGGTGCTCCGCCTATGTCCTGTTTGACCAAGGCACCGAGGATCGACTGTGCAAGCAGATCGTCGATGGATTTCTGGGCGAAGGTCTCAGCGAGCCGTTCTTTAAGATTTATGACGGTCCGTGTAGCGCGATTTCCGATGGCGACCTGCAGGGTGTTGCAAATGCGGTCTTTAGAAACGAGCGTAATATGGCCAACGAGCAGGTCAAGGTGACCGAACAAAAGCTCGTGCAGCTCATGTGCGAGGCATAGCTTGACGCTTGATCGACCTTGTGCAATCGGGGCGGCGATAGGCCATGGGCTATTTGCCGCAAAGATGCGCCGCGTGTAATTTGCCCGAGGCGTGGGCCGATGGCGTATCATTATCTCTTGCTTGTTTGCACTGCTCAGGGAGGGGCCGCGCATGGCGCAGGAACACGATCTGTTTGATGACATTATCGAGATCAGCAAGGGTTTCGACTTTCTTAAAAACCCGCTTGGCGGTGTGACCGATGCACTCGATCCATCGGCGCCGCAGTGGAATCCTGCCGACTACAAGGAGCGCCCGCGCGGCAACACCATTCCGTGTCTGACCTGCAAAAACGAAAAGAGCGGCTGCACCGCGTGCATGGATGTGTGCCCGGTCAACGCTATCGAGGTCGAGGAAGACTCCATCGAGATCCTCGACTCCTGTCGCAAGTGCGGCCTGTGCGCCGCTGTCTGTCCGACCGAGGCGATCATCTCGCCGCGCCTGGCGCCCAAAAACCTGTATGACGATATTGTCTCGGCGGCTACGAGCCACGAGACCGCCTACGTCACCTGCACGCGCGCCCTCAAGCGCATGCCGCGCGAAAACGAGGTCGTCGTCGCCTGTGTGGGCGATATTACGGCCGAGACCTGGTTCTCGGTGCTGGCCGACTATCCCAACGTGAGCGTCTACCTGCCACTGGGCGTGTGCGATAAGTGTAGCAACACCGGTGGCGAGGATATTCTGGGCGAGGCCATCGCCACTGCCGAGGAGTGGGCCGGTACGGGCATGGGCCTGGAGGTCGACCCCAAGAGCCTCAAGTGCCATAAGCTTCGCGAGTACGAGCGCAAAGAGTACATGGAAAAGATCGCCCGTACAACGGGCCTGACGGTGACCAAGCTCAATCCGGCGACGGCGGCGCTGGCCTCGGTGACGCAAAAGCTCAAGGCCCATCGCCATCAGATTACCCAGCTCGAGCGCACGCTCAACACCATGTGCGGCACCACGACGACCAAGCGTCGCCGTACGCTTACGCACGGGCGCCAACTGGTGCTCTCGACGTTGCAAAACCACCCCGAGCTTGCCCAGAACATGCAGGTGAGCACGCCGGAATGCGATTTTGACAAGTGCACGTCGTGCGGCGAGTGCGTCAACGTGTGCCCCACGTTTGCCTGCGATTTGGTGGGAAGCGGTCGCTTTGCGTTGGAGTCCACGTATTGTTTGGGCTGCGGCGCCTGTGTCAAGGTGTGTCCCGAGCATGCGCTCAAGCTTGTTGAGCACGACGCGTCCAATCTGGTCGTCGTCGACCCCGAAGCCGAGGAAAAGGCTGCTCAGAAGGCCAAGGCTCACGAAGAAGCTGAGAAGGTCAAGGCTGAGGCAAAGGCCAAGCTCGACAAGATGCTCGATCAGGTGGAGAAGCTCGCGGACTAGCTAAAAGAGCGTAAATGATGGCCGGTGGGACAGATACTGCCCCGCCGGCCAAAAAAGTTGCGGTGGAATAGTTCCTGTTTTGCCCTTAAGCTGGCCATTCTAGGAACTGTCCCACCGCAACTAATAAATGGTTAGTTCATGCTGCTTTGGTGGCCGGTTCGACCGGTACCGTTG
Source organism: uncultured Collinsella sp. (assembly GCA_905197585.1). GTDB lineage: Bacteria > Actinomycetota > Coriobacteriia > Coriobacteriales > Coriobacteriaceae > Collinsella. The sequence continues at coordinate 10,391 of CAJJZO010000016.1, read as the reverse complement.
CGCGTCACGGTTTCATGGAGCAAAAAGAACCCGGGGACCTGTTTGGTCTCGGTGTATTCCATAAGGATGCCGTCGGCGTTGTAGGTCTGCCCGCGTATAACGGCGAGTGCGTTAAAGTCGTCGAGATCGAGCACGCGCGCATCTTCGGGCGTGGGATGCTCAATTGTTACATCGCGTTTGCCCGTGGCAATCTTAATGCCAAGGTCTTCTTCGAGGTAACGATAGATCGAGTCGTTGACAATCTCGGGTGTCAACCCCGGTACCTGTGAGCTTAGGTAATAGGAGTCGTCCGAGCACACGGCCCGTCCGTCTGCATAACGGATGCGTTTGGCACGCGTGAGCTCGCAGCCTTCGGGAAACCCGGTAATCTTGGAGAGCGCCTTGCTGCAGACGAGGAGCTCAAAGACGGTGGTGACTGTCTTGAGCTCAAAGCCTCGGCTGGCTGCGATTTCCTTAAAGGTCTCGAGTCCGCCGCCGCCACGATTCGTCTCGTCACTGATGTTGCGAATGACGCGCATGCCTTTGCCTTGCTGGGGGAGCACGTAGCCATCTGCCGCAAGCATCGAGATGGCGCGACGGACCGTCATGCGCGAACAGCCAAACAGCTGAGTGAGTTCAGTCTCCGAAGGCAGATAGCTTAGATAGGCGTATGTGCCGTCGTCAATCGACTGCTTCACGTTGTCATAAATGGTTTGGAAGATGGCTCGCGCCATGACGGTCTCCTAGAGCTGAGTGCGCGAGCGGTGGATGAGGACTGCTCGCGCAGGTGTCGATCGATTTACTTGCTGGGGTCGATTATATATTTACCCATGGCGCGCAGAGCTGGGTCTGACAGGATGGCGCCGAGTTCGTCGAGGGAAGCCACCTTGGCGACCATCGAGGATACGTCGATCCTGCCTGAGTCGATGAGCTCGAGCGCGCGACGCTGCGTATAAGGGTTGATGTAGGACGAGGTAAGCACAAGCTCCTTCTGGAAGACCTCGAAGGGCTTGACGGTGATTGTCTCATCGGGCTTGGTGAGGCCGAACATCATGACCGTAGCCTTGTGGCCGGCGATCTGGATGGCCTGCTCGATGGTGACGGGCTTGCCAACACACTCGATAACGACATCGACGTTGCCGACGCCCTCCTGCTTCAGGCAGGCCGGGACGTCCTCGTGGATGGAATCAATTGCCAGGTCGGCGCCGAGTTTGAGCGCAACCTCGCGCTTGCCTTCGACAGGCTCGAGCAAGACAACCTTGGTGGCGCCGGCGTTTTTTGCAAGCTGCATCATGAGCAGACCGATCATGCCGCCGCCGATAACGACAACTGTGCTGCCGGGCTTGATGTTGCACATATCGATGCCGTGCAGGCAGCAGGCGACGGGCTCGGTCATAGCACCCTGCTCAAAGCTGGTGTGATCGCCCAACTTGTAGACTTGCTGCATATCGACGGAGGAGTACTCGGCAAAGCCGCCGTTGACGGTGGTGCCGTAACCGGTCATATGCTCGCAGTAGTGGTTGATTCCGTCGCGGCAGGGTTCGCAGCAGCCGCAGGGATGGTTTGGGTCGATGCACACGCGATCGCCCGGTTTAAAGCCAGCGACGTCGCTGCCCACGGCCTCGACAACGCCCGCAAACTCATGGCCAAGGATCGTGGGCGGGGTAACGTCGGCTGCACCCTTGTCGCCTTCATAGATATGAACGTCGGTACCGCAGACGCCGCAAGCTTTGACGTTGATCAGAACGTCGCGCTTGCCCACGGCCGGCTTTGCCGATTCCTCGACTCTGAGGTCGTGCTTTCCATAGAAGACCGCGCTTTTCATGGTGACTCCTTAACGTGGCGGTGAATATTGTAATGAAGTATAGGCATGTCTACAGGTATAGACAAGCACATCTAGACAAGTTGAATAGAAATATTAATTGCAGCCATCAGCTATGTCAGATTTAGCAGGCAAAATACTGAACTTATACCGTTTACGGCCAATTATCGACCGCTGACCGAACATAGAAACCGTATTAACTTGTCTAGATAAGTGATATGATAAAAAAGAAGCGCAAGAAGTCGGGGAAGCGGGCCCACCCGTCCTATTGCACGAGGTACACGCAAACGGCGCGTCTGCGGTCTCGAGTGAAGCCAAAACCGCAGCCGCTCCGAATGAAGAGAGGGGGATTCCCCGTCATGATGCAAAAGATACAACGTTTCGGCGGTGCAATGTACACGCCTGCAATTCTTTTCGCATTTTCCGGAATCGTCGTCGGCCTGGGTACGTTGTTTACCACCGAGGCGATCTTTGGCGAGATGGCCACTGCGGGCCATCTTTGGTTTGATTGCTGGAATGTGCTGCTCCAGGGTGGTTGGACGCTCTTTAACCAGATGCCGTTGCTGTTTTGCGTAGCGTTGCCAATCTCGCTCGCGAACAAGCAGAATGCTCGCTGCTGCATGGAGGCTTTGGCCATCTACCTTACCTTCAACTACTTTGTAAGCACAATCTTGGGGCAGTGGGGCCCTGTCTTTGGGGTCGACTACTCTGTCGAGGCGGGCAGCGGTACTGGTCTTGCCACTATCGCAAGCATCAAAACGCTTGATATGGGCATCATGGGCGCGCTTATCATTTCAGGTATCGCCACGATGCTTCACAACAAGTACTTCGACACCGAACTTCCTGAGTGGTTGGGCGTGTTCTCGGGCTCCGTGTTCATCTATATGATCGGTTTCTTCGTTATGGTTCCGGTCGCTCTTATCGCCTGCCTGGTGTGGCCGCATGTCCAGGCTGCTATCTCCGCCTTCCAGGGATTCATCCTTTCCGCCGGTACGTTCGGCGTGGGCGTCTTTGCTTTCTTCGAGCGCGTGCTGATCCCTACAGGCCTGCACCACTTTATCTATACGCCGTTCTATTACGACAACGCGGCGGTCAACGGTGGCATCTTTGCTGCTTGGGCCAACATCCTGCCCCAACTGGCTGCCGATCCGAGCATTGCTCTTAAGGATGCCGCACCCTGGGCTGCCTATACCTGCCCTGGTTGGACTAAAGTCTTCGGCTCGCTTGGCGTCGCCATTGCGTTTTATATGACCGCCAAACCCGAGCGCAAGCAGCGCGTCAAGGCTCTGCTGATCCCGGTCACCCTTACCGCTATGCTTTGTGGTATTACCGAGCCGCTTGACTTCACCTTCCTGTTCATCGCGCCCGGCCTGTTCGTCGTCCACTGCGTGCTCGGAGCGCTCGGCTGCATGGCTCAAAACCTCCTTGGCGTCGTGGGTATCTTCGACGGCGGCATCATCTCGATGCTCTCGTGGGACTGGCTGCCCCTTTGGGCCGCACACGGTCTGCAGTACGCCATCTCCATCCTTGTCGGTGTGTGCTTTACCGCTCTTTGGGTCGTGGTCTTCCGCTTCCTGATCGTCAAGTTCGACTTTAAGACCCCCGGTCGCGAGGATGACGATGTTGAGGTCGAGCTCAAGTCCAAGGCCGACTACAAGCAAAAGCAGGGCGGTGCTGCTGCTAGCAAATCGGTCGCCCAGAGTAAAGATGATGAGCGCTTGGTGCTTGCCGAGAACATCCTCGATCTACTCGGTGGCACGGACAACGTCATCGATGTAACTAACTGCGCCACCCGTCTGCGCGTTAACGTCAAGGATAAGGGCGCCGTTGCACCCGAGGCTTCCTTCAAGGCGATCGGTACGCATGGCTTGGTGGTCCAAGGCCAGTCAATCCAGGTCATCATCGGCCTTACCGTCCCGCAGGTTCGCGAGAAGTTCGAGAGTCTTCTGTAAACCATCGTCCATCGAAACAATCGGCCTTGCAGAGCCGGTATGCACCGCAAGGCCGATTCTAGAGATAAAAAACTCCACTTCTAGGTAACAATTCCAAACCGTGCAGGCCGCGTACGGGGATGGATTGAGCAAGCGGCCAGAATGAGGAGGACATCATGTCCAAGAAAAACTATGCCGTGACCATTGCCGGCGGTGGCTCCACCTTCACCCCGGGCATCGCTCTGATGCTGCTCGAGGAGCGCGACCGCTTCCCGGTCAACAAGGTGACCTTCTACGACAACAACGCCGAGCGCCAGGAGACCGTGGCCAAGGCCTGCGAGATCTACTTCCACGAGAACGCCCCCGAGGTTGAGTTCAACTACACCACCGACCCCGAGACCGCATTCACCGGGACCGACTTCGTCCTCGCTCACATCCGCGTTGGCCTGTACGCTATGCGTGAGCTCGACGAGAAGATTCCTCTCAAGTACGGCTGCGTTGGCCAAGAGACCTGCGGTGCCGGCGGTATCGCCTACGGCATGCGCTCCATCGGCGGCGTCATCGAGATCCTCGACTACATGGAGAAGTACAGCCCCAACGCCTGGATGCTCAACTACTCCAACCCCGCGGCCATCGTCGCCGAGGCCTGCCGCGTGCTGCGCCCCAACAGCCGCATCATCAACATCTGCGACATGCCGATCGACCTCATGGATAAGATGAGCCGTATGTGCGGCATCAAGGATCGTCGCGAGCTGCAGTATAGCTACTACGGCCTCAACCACTTTGGTTGGTGGAGCAAAATCTACGACAAGGACGGCAACGACCTCATGCCGCAGATTAAGGAGCACATGGCTAAGAACGGCTACCTGGACGGCATCGAGCACGAGGCCGGTAAGGAGCAGCATGTCGAGGAGAGCTGGATTCACACCTTCGGCAAGGCCAAGGATGTCTATGCTGTCGATCCCGAGACGATTCCCAATACCTACCTCAAGTACTACCTGTACCCGGACTATGTCGTCGAGACGTCTGACCCCAACTACACTCGCGCCAATGAGGTTATGGACGGCCGCGAGAAGAAGGTCTTTGGCGCTTGCCGCGACATCATCGCCAAGGGTACTGCTAAAGACGGCGGCTTTGAGCCAGATGTACATGCCAACTACATCGTCGACCTTGCCTGCGCACTGGCCGAGAATACGCTCGAGCGCTTCCTGCTGATCGTTCCCAACGATGGTGCTGTGCCCAACTTCGACCCGACGGCCATGGTCGAGGTGCCTTGCATCGTCGGTTCCAACGGCTTTGAGAAGATCTGCCAGGGCCCGATCCCGCAGTTCCAGAAGGGCCTCATGGAGCAGCAGGTTTCCGTCGAGAAACTCGTTGTCCAGGCTTGGGTCGAGGGTAGCTACCAGAAGCTCTGGCAGGCACTCACGCTCTCCAAGACCATTCCTTCGGCGAGCGTTGCTAAGCAGATCCTGGACGAGCTCATCGAGGCCAACAAGGATTTCTGGCCCGAGCTTAAGTAAGGACTACTGTCTCGAACCCTCACACATCTCTGCTTCATTTGCGCCGCCGCGGTGTCCGGATTCGCCCGGATGCTGCGGCGGCGCTATACTTATACGGTTTGAAGTACCTGTACTAAAAGGAGCTGTCGTGTCCCTTTCCATCGGTATCGTGGGCCTGCCCAACGTGGGCAAGTCGACGCTGTTCACCGCGCTTACCAAAAAGACTGGCCTTGCCGCCAACTATCCGTTTGCCACGATTGATCCCAACGTGGGTATCGTCGACGTGCCCGATAGCCGCCTGCAAAAGCTCGCCGACATCGTCAACCCGGGTCGCATTGTGCCGGCGACGGTCGAGTTCGTCGACATCGCAGGTCTGGTGAAGGGCGCTAACGAGGGTGAGGGCCTGGGCAACCAGTTCTTGGCAAACATCCGCGAGACCGACGCCATCTGCGAGGTCGTGCGCTACTTTAAGGACCCCAACGTCATGCGTGAGGTGGGCCGCACGGGCGAGTTCGTCGACCCCGCCGGCGATGCCGACACCATCATGACCGAGCTCATCCTGGCCGATATGGGCACGCTCGAGAAGCAGCTGCCCAAGCTCGAGAAGGAGGCCAAGCGCGACAAGGAGCTCATGCCCAAGTTCGAGGTCGCCAAGCGTCTGCTTGCCTGGCTCAACGAGGGCAAGCGCGCCGCATCCATGGAGATGACCGACGAGGAGCGTGCCGCTGCCAAGGGCCTGTTCCTGCTCACCATGAAGCCCATCCTGTATGTGGCCAACGTAGATGAGGACATGCTCAACGAGGACTTGGCGCCCATCGACGGCGTCAAGCCGCTGCCGATCTGCGCCAAGATTGAGGCCGAGCTTTCCGAGCTCGATCCCGAGGATGCGGCCGACTACCTGGAGAGCTTGGGCCTGGAGCAGCCCGGTCTGGACGTGCTCGCGCAGGCGGCCTATAAGCTGCTCGGTCTGCAGTCGTTCTTTACGGCCGGCGAGATGGAGGTCAAGGCCTGGACGGTTCGTCGGGGCGCAACCGCCCCGCAGGCTGCCGGCGTCATCCACACCGACTTTGAGCGCGGCTTTATTAAGGCCGAGGTCATTGGCTATGACGACTACATCGAGCTCGGCGGCGAGCAGGGCGCCAAGGCCGCCGGCAAGCTGCGCATCGAGGGCAAAGAGTATGTCATGGCTGATGGCGACGTCGTGCACTTCCGCTTTAACGTGTAAGGACGACGCGCATGTTTAAATATGGCAAAAAAGCCGGCTACATGGGCATCGCGCTGCTGGTACTTGCAGTGCTTCCGCTGGTGGTCGCAGCGTGTGTTATCCCCAACATTGGTCCCGAGGTGGCAACGAAGTTTAATGCCGCCGGCGAGGTGACGCGCTGGGGCAAGAGCTACGAGCTGCTGGCACTTCCGGTGCTCAACCTGCTGTTGAGCGTGGCGACGTACTTTACGGCGGGACGCCAGGCAAAGAACAATGAGGATTCCGCCGCCATGGCGCGCATCGTGTGCGAGCGCTACCTGCGCAACGGTTGCATCACGGGTGTGTTCCTCAACGTGATCAACGTCTACTTTATGTATTCGGCGATTACCGGAACGGGCTTTGGCTTTGGTTTCTAGCTTGTCCTTTTAGGCAACGAGCCTGCACGCATATTCAATGGCTGCTGCGAGGCCGCCGCTCGATCGTGGTTTAAAGACCACATCGGCGGCGGCCTCGTTTTCGTATCCGGCGCCGCGAAGGCAGAGCGCGATACCGGCTTCTAAAAGGAGGGGCAGGCCACGCTGGCTGGTTGCTATTACTACGGCCTGGTCAAGGGCGCAGCCGTGCGTTCGGCATTGAGCGGCGAGCTCGCCTCTCGCCGGGTCGGGGAGCAGTGCGGTCGCAACACGGCTCGATAGCAGCGTAAAGGCTGTGCGTTCGTCCGGGGAAAGGCATTCGGCCTCAACGACGACAAGCTTGGGCTGCGCGCCGTCTGAGCAGCGTGATTTCTGACGCATGCAAATTGAGCAAGCCGACATAGAAAACTCCTGTATATTCGGCAAAACGTAAACTATAGTTTACGTTTTTGTTTTGCTCCATTTCAAACTCGTCTGCATGAATGAGCATGCGAAACAGATTCTTGGCGAGCGAGTTGAGCGGACGCGCAAGGCCCTTGGTATCTCCAAGGTCGATTTTTGCGTGGCAACAGGAATCAGCCGACCCTACCTCGACCGAATCGAAGATGGGACGGCAAATTTCACGCTCAAGGTTTTATTTAAGATCGCGCCCGCGCTTGGCATGACGGTATCGGAGCTTCTCGAGGGCATCGAATAGGGGATACCCGTCGAAAACTGAATTACACCATCGGGATACGGTCGTGATTGACTTGGCTGTAGAACAGGCGTTGAATCTCTGCCGCATCACGTGACTGGCCGAGTGCCCACATGGTTTTGGCCACGAGCGTCTCGGTTGTCATATCGTCGCCGCGTAGAATGCCCGGATGGTCGGCGTAGGCACGGCCGACCTCATAAACACCCAAATCGAGGCCCTCCTCGGGGACCTGTGTGGTCATAACGACGGTGCGACCCGAATTGACCCAGCGGAAAATTGCCTCTTGGAATGACTCGCCGGACTCGCCAAACTCGGGGATACCGCCAATGCCAAAGGTCTCCAGAATCACGGCGTCGTAGCTATCGGCAAGGGCGTCAAGGATACCCGGGTTTACGCCGGGCGTCAGCTTAAGGACAAACACGCGCGGGTCGATGCTGTCGTAGAAACGAACCGGGCTCTCATTCTGATGAGTGCCGTGGAGCCCGTTGCGCACGATGCGGTCGTTGCGGATGTAGGCAATGGGCGGATAGTTGACGCTAATGAACGCGTTAAAGCTCATGGTGCGCTGCTTGCGGGCGCGCGTACCGGCAATGGCGACGCCGCCAAACACGATAGAGACGTCGTGCGAATGCTCATCGAGCGCATAGAGCAGGCTCTGGTACAGATTGAGCTTGGCATCAGTAAAGGGGTTGCCCATGGGCTTTTGCGAGCCGGTGAGCACGATGGGCTTGGGGCTGTCTTGAATCAGGTAGGAAAGCGCCGCCGCGGTGTAGCTCATGGTGTCGGTGCCGTGTAGAATCACGAAGCCGTCGTGGTCGGCATAACCCTCGACGATGACATCGCGGATCTGCATCCAGTCACTGGGGCGCATATTGGTGCTGTCGATGTTCATGGGCTGCACGACGTCGAGCTCGCAGAGGCCCGAGATCTCGGGGACGCTCTGGGCGAGCTCCTCACCGGTCAGGGCGGGGGAGAGGCCGTTGCCGTCCTCGGTTGATGCGATGGTGCCGCCCGTGGCGATGAGAAGGATGCGCTTCATGCTGGTATTCCTATCGTATTTGCCGCCGCAGAGGCGGAGTCGTTCGGCAGTATTGTGGCACAGGGCGTCCAATGTTCAAACGTATTACATCATCCGTGACGTTTAGTAACATTTCAATCGCCACCAAAAAAGGGTGCAGGTCGTGCGTTTGCCGTGCGCTGATGGCTGCGAGGGACGAGAAACCCCATATAACGTGTACACTATGAAAGATATTTTCGTTCATTCGCGCGGGCGGGCACCGGCTCCCCGCCAACAAGAGGGGGATACCATGGATCAAAATGCTTCCGCAAAGGTCCTCGTACTCGACTTTGGTGCGCAGTACGGTCAGCTCATTGCCCGTCGCGTCCGCGACCTCAACGTGTATTCCGAGATCGTTCCCTGCGACATCTCGGCCGACGAGATTCGCGAGATGAACGCCTCTGCGCTCATCCTTTCCGGCGGCCCGGCCTCCGTGTATGCCGAGGACGCTCCGTCCATCGATCCTGCCATCTTTGACCTGGGCCTTCCCGTCCTGGGCTTTTGCTACGGCCATCAGATCACAGCCGTAACGCTCGGCGGCAAGGTCGGCCACTCCGAGGTGGGCGAGTATGGCCGCGCCACCATCACGCGCACGGCTGGTGCCAAGCTCTTTAACTCCACGCCCATGGAGCAGACCGTGTGGATGAGCCACCGCGACGCCGTTTCCGAGGTGCCCGAGGGCTTTACCGTTACCGCCAGCACCGACGTGTGCCCGGTTGCCGCCATGGAGTGCGTTGAGCGCAAGATCTTCACCACGCAGTTCCACCCCGAGGTCAAGCATTCCGAGTACGGTCAGCAGCTGCTAAGCAACTTTCTGTTTGAGATCTGCGGCCTGGAGCCCAACTGGAGCATGGACAACCTGGCCGAGACCATGACGGCCGAGTTCCGCGAGAAGGTCGGCGACGACCGCGTGATTCTGGCCCTGTCCGGTGGCGTCGACTCCTCCGTCGTGGCCGCGCTGGGCGCTCGCGCCGTGGGCAAGCAGATGACCTGCGTGTTCATCAACCACGGCCTGCTGCGCAAGGGCGAGCCCGAGCAGGTGGAGGAGGTCTTCACCAAGCAGTTTGACGTCGACTTTATCCACGTCCACGCCGAGGACCGTTATGCCGAGCTTCTGGCCGGCGTGACCGAGCCCGAGGAGAAGCGCCGCATCATCGGCACGCAGTTCTGGAAAGAGTTCTTCGCGGTTGCTCAGCAGCTTGAGACCGATGGTAAACCCGTGAAGTACCTGGCTCAGGGCACCATCTACCCCGACATCATCGAGTCCGGCGCTCGCAAGACGGGCGGCAAGACGGCCACCATAAAGAGCCATCACAACCTGATCCCGTTCCCCGAGGGCGTGCACTTCGACCTCATTGAGCCGCTCGACCACTTCTTTAAGGACGAGGTCCGTGCGCTTGGTCTGGCGCTGGGCCTGCCGGGTCACATCGTGTTCCGTCAGCCTTTCCCGGGCCCGGGTCTTGCCATCCGCATCATCGGTGCGGTCGACAAGGAGAAGCTCGAGATCCTCAAGAACGCCGACGCCATCGTGCGCGAGGAGCTCGACGCCTACAACCAGCGTCTGTTTGAGCAGACCGGCGAGCGCAACTCCGAGCACAGCTGCTGGCAGTATTTCGCGGTCCTGCCCGACATTAAGTCCGTTGGCGTTATGGGCGACGAGCGTACCTACCAGCGCCCGATCATCCTGCGCGCCGTCGAGTCCAGCGACGCTATGACAGCCGACTGCGCCAAACTGCCCTACGACGTCCTTGCCCGCATCTCCGGCCGCATCGTTGCCGAGGTCCCCGGCGCC
>CAJJZO010000015.1 GCA_905197585.1 uncultured Collinsella sp. | reverse complement strand
CCCGCCCGGGGTTGTGGGGGTGGGGCGGGGGGGGGGGGGGGGGGGGGGGGGGGGGCTTTGTTCGGGCTCCCCGCTGGCCGCCGGGGGCCTTCTGGCCCGGGGCGCTGCCAGCGTGCCTAGCGCTTACGGATGCCCCAGACCAGGGCTCCGACGCCGGCCATGGCAATGACGAATGCCATGAGCAATGCGGCGGCCTGCTGGTCACCCGTGGTGGGCAGGAAACCCTTGACCGTCTTGACGATGTTCGTCACGGTCTTGGGCGTGCCGGGGTCGGGCGTCGGCGTAGGAGTCTCGGGCTTCTTGTACGTGTTGTTGAACACGATACCCTCGACGCTTTTGTCGCCCTTGGCATAGGCGACGCTCGCCTTGAGGTTGCCCTCGCCGTCGTCGACCACATTGACGGTCGCGGTAAAGACGGACTTGTCGTAGGTCATACCGGCCTCGTCGCCCTTGACCTCGCTGATGGTGTAGACGTGCGTACCGGGCTCGTCGTACTCAAACTTGTCGAAGCTGATCTTACCGTCGGCATCGTTGGTGACGGTGAACTCGATGCCCTCGCCAACGAGCTTAAAGCTGAACTCGTCCTTCTTGAGCTCGCGTCCCTCGAGCACCTTGATGGCGCCGATGGAGACCTGCGTGGGCATGGCGTGATACTTGTTGGTAAAGCCAGCCGACTCGGTGGTTCCCTCGAGCTTGTGCGTCGCGGTCAGCGTGCCGTCGCCGTTGTCGGAAACGGTGGTCACGACGGTGTAGGTCGTGCCGTCATAGGTGACGCCCTTGTACAGGCCGAGCGCGTTGGGGCAAGCCTCGCGCAGCGTGTACGTGTGCGTGCCGGGTGCCTCGTAGCGGATCGGGCTCAGTGTCACAGTGCCGTTGGCGTCGTTGGCGCCGCTTGCGACAACCACGTCGTCCTCGAGCAGATCAAACGTGAACTCGCCAGCTGCAAGGTCGCGGCCGGTCAGACGCTTGACCGTCCTGACCTGATCGGTCACGGAAGAATCGGTGGGCGTCACGCTGTAGGTGTTGGTGAATGTGAAGGCCGCACCGTCATCGCCTTCGTGCACAACACTCAGGTGTCCGGCACCGTCGTCAGTCACGGTGTAGGAAACCTTGCGCGTGGCGTTGGCGTCGTTGGTCACACCAGGGGCACTACCGGACTCGGTCACCGTGTAAGTAAAGGTGTGCGAGCGCGGAGCGGTGGGGGCTGCGGGCTCGGACTCGTCGTTGGACTCGTCGGTGTCGGCAGCGTCGGCGTCAACCTCGGCCTCGCCGGCGTTGGCCTCGGCTTCGTCAGCTTCGTCTGCCTCGGCCTTATCGGTCGCATCGTCCGTCACGCCCAGAGCGCGGTTGAGGTCCTCGAGCGTAAAGTGGATCTTGCCAAAGTCCACGTTGCCAGCCGCGTCGTTGGTTACGGTCGTGCGCTCGGGCATCGGGGCACCTGCCTCGTCGGCGGTCACGGTAAAGGTGAACTTGCCCGTGATGTCAGCCGGGGTCAGGCCCACGGCTGCCTGGAGCTTCTTGGTGCCGGTGAGCGCGGCATCCACGGCCTCGGCGCCGTAGACGTTTTCGAACAAGGGCTCGATGCCACCGTAGTCGACCGTTGCCGTCAGGGTACCGTCACCGTTGTCGACGACGATAACCTTAAAGCCAAAGCTCCACGTTGTAGCGGAAACGCCATTCGGCAGCCCGAATAAATCTTCGTAGGCCGTGTAGTTAATGGTCCAGGCAAGCTTACCGTCCTTATCGGTACGATAAGCAAGCCCAGCAGCCTCAAGATTAGCAAGCATCTTAGTGTCGTAGTGCAGCGTATCAAAGCTCACGTGCCCGCCGATATTGGGCTTGAGGTTTTCGTATGCCACAAGCTCACCCTGATAGGCGATGCCGAACCAGAACTCGCCGTCGGCCATCGGGCGGCCGGTCAGAGTCTTGGTGGCAACGACCTGAGCGGCGGTGCCGCCAGGCGTGTTGGTCGTAGCGCTGTAACTGTTGTGGAACGGCACCAGGGCCTTCTCGACCTTGTTCTCGCCACTCTTGTGGACCGTCTCATGCGTGCCCTCGGGACCGCCGGAAACGGTCGTCGTAGCAGTGAGCGTGCCGGCGGTGTCATCGGCAATGGCGATCGTCACCGTGCGCACGGCGTCATCGTAGGTGTAACCGGGCTGGCCGTCGTTCTTCTCGGCCACGGTGTACGTAAAGGTCTTGCCGGCGTCAGCCTGCGTAAATATAACCTCATGACCAGCCAGAATGTCGATCAGTCCGACCGTTGCCTCTGCCGCTGCGGGGGACTTGAAGCTATTAGCCCCGGGCAGCAGACCGAGCGCGCGAGCCGAAGCGTCGTCAGCAGGTGTCACGGTAAAGGTGAACTGACCCTCGGTCATGGGGCGGCCGTCCAGATACTTGCTGAGCCACAGACCGCCGGCAGCGGTGTAGTTAAGCTCAGTGCGGTACGTGTTGGTAAAGCGTCCGTTTTCCTTCTTGGTGACGTTGGCGGTCAGGGTGCCATCGCCGTCCTCGGTCACGGTCACTTCGGCGGTCGCGACATGGGCGTCATACGTCATGCCGACCGTGCTGCCCGCGTTCTCGCGGATCTCGTACTTGTAGGTTCCGGCAGCCGTGTAGTGAATCTTGCCGAACTTGATGGCGGCGATGCCGTCCTTCGCGTCGTGATTGCTCACGGTTACGGTTGCAGGATTGGGCAGCGGGGCGCCATCGGGAGCGGTGATCGTAAAGCTGAACTCGTCCCCATCCGTCCACTCGCGACCGTCGATGGCCTTGCTCAGGCCAAAGTCGAGGTCTGCATCGGCCGGGGTCACGCTGTAGGAGTTCTCGAAGGTCGCAGACGTGGCGCCCTTCGCGTCCTTCAGGACATGCTCGGCCTTGAGGGTGCCGTCGCCGTTGTCCGTGATGGCGGTCTCGATGGTGTACTTGACGTTGCTGTAGGTGATGCCCTTGCTGGTGGTTCCGCCGTTGACCTCGCGCAGCGTGTAGGTGTGCGTTCCAGGCTTGTCGTACTTCACAGCGCTCATCGTGATCTTGCCGTCGGCGGCGTTGGTGCCCTTGGCAACGACCTTGTCGCCCTCAACGAGCTCGAAGGAGAACTCGCCAGCCTTGAGGTCGCGACCGGTCAGGACCTTGTTCGCGATGATCTGGTCAGTGACGCGAGACTCGACAGGCGTCACGTTATAGGTGTTGGTGAACGTAAATGCCGCATCGCCGTCCGGGTTACGGGATACGCTCAGCTTACCCTTGCCGTTATCGGTCACGGTGAAGGAAACCTTGCGCGACAGCTTGGCGTCGTTGGTCACGCCAGCGACCTCGCCGGACTCGGTCACGGTGTAGGTAAAGGTGTGCTCGCGCTTCTTGGACTTCTCACCCAGGGCCTTGTTAAGGTCGTCGAGCGTAAAGGTGATCTTGCCAAAGTCGACCTTGCCGTCGGCGTCGTTGTGCACGCTCGTACTCGCAGGCATAGGCGCACCCTCTTCACCGATCACGGTAAAGGTAAACTTGCCGGTGATGTCGGCCGGGGTCAGACCATCGGGAACCTGCAGACTCTTCTTGCCCGCAAGCGATGCCTCGGCAGCATTCGTGGTGTAGACGTTCTTGAACTCGATGCTCTTGACGTCCTTGGCGTCCTTGGCATCCTTCAGCTCGTGCGTAGCCACCAGCTGGCCCTTGCCGTTGTCGGCAATGGTCGTCACGATGGTGTACTCGGCGGTGCTGTAGGTGATACCACCGGCATTGCCCTTGACCTCATGCAGCGTATAGGTGTGCTGGCCGATCTCGGTGTACTTGATGGGGCTGAACGTCACCTTACCGTCGGCAGCGTTCGCAACGGTCTCGATAAGCTCAGAGTCCTCACCCTTAATCTCGCGCAGCTCAAAGCTGAACTCGCCGGCCGTAAGGTCGCGCCCGGTCAGGGACTTGGTCACGTCAATCTTGTCGGTAACGCTGGACTCAACAGGCTCCGCAGTGTAGACGTTCTTGAACTCGGTCTCGTCGGCTTCGCTCCAGGCCACCTTCACGTCAGCGCTGAGCACGCCCTTCTTGTTGGGCGTGACCGTCACGGTGATCTTCGCAACGTTCTTGCTGTAGGCAATGCCGTCAACCGTGGTCCCGGCGTTCTTTTCGCTGACCTTGTAGACATACGTGCCAGGCTCGGTGTATTTGATCGTGCCGAAGCCAATGGCCGCCTTGCCGTTGTCCAGATCGTCCTTGGTCACAGACACAGCCACGGGCGCTGTCGCGGACTCGGGCATCGGGGCGCCGTCCTCGGACGTCAGCCCAAACTCAAACGTGTCCTCAGCCTTCCACTGACGGCCCTCGAGCACCTTGGTCAAGCCAAAGTCGGCCTTGGTATCCACCGTTGCCGGCGTCATGTCGTACTTATAGCTAATCTTGCCGTTGTTGCCCAGGTAGGAGTTGACATGCGTCGCGGTCGCCTTGGCGGACGTGTTGTTCCACTTGGGGTTGATCACGTCGGTCGCGGTGCGAGTCTTGTTGCTCTCCTTGATGGTGTGGAGCTCATCGATAAAGGCCAGGCGTGCGGTTCCCACAGTAAACACCAAGTTACCGTTCTCATCGGGAACAATCGCGCCGTCGAACTTCGCGGCGTCGCCGCCGATAAATTCGATGACGGCGGTGGCGGGCTTGGCCTCGTCGTTCTCGCCCTGCTCCTCAAACTCGTCCTTGTAGTAATAGGTAACCTCGCCAGCCAGCGCGGAACCCTTTGCAGGCTGCGTGCATTCCTTATCCGTGTAAATGGGCGTCTGCTTCTGGAAATAGTAGTAGCGGTTGGTGTCGGCAGGCTCAAAGGTCGCAACCGTATCGCCCATCGCACCGCCGCTCCACTTGTTCGCGTAGAAGTTCACAGTCTTGGCGCCGTCAACGACGGTCGTATTATGCTCGATGTAGTCCTTGAGCCCCGTGACCTTCTCGGGCGTAAACAGGTTGTCGAGCGCAACGCTCTTCACGCTCGAGGTGTACTTCACGCGGATAGGCTGAGCGCTGTCGACCGAAAGCTTGCCGTCTTCGTTCTTAAAGTGGCTCTGCGGAATCAACGACGCAGGAATCTTGACCGTTACGATATCGCCGGTCTGGGGCTCGCCCTCTTTGGCATGCTGAACGGTGATGACCAGGTTCGCAGCATCACCCGTGAATGTGTAGGTGTCGACGTTGTCCTCGGTCTTCGTCGGCTTGTCAAACGTCGTGCCGTTGTACATAAAACCGTCGACCTGCATAAAGTCGCCCAGCTCATCGGTAAACGTAATGTAGCCGGACTTGGTCGCGTCGTAACCCTTTTCGATTTCGGTCGGGTGAGGCGCTTCCGACGTAATGGCCTGTGAGATGTCGTCGAAGACCTTCTTGAGCTCTTCTGCATTGGTCGCCGACTTGTAGTAGTCGGAGTTTTCTGCGCGCGCACCGTGAGTATCCCATGCCGTGGCATTGGGGTAGTTACTCGATACGGCCTGCATGAACTTGTTCTCTTGGCTTGTCTTCGAATCTTGGACACTGGCATTGGGGTTCGCACCGTTAAAGATGCCAATGGTATAAACGGTGGCCTTGCCGTCCTTCATGTTTTTGGCAGCCGTCACGGCAGTGTTAGCGACGCCCGAATCAAACTCGCTGAAGCTTGTCGGCGTGCCGTCGGTAAAGAACACAACGATCTTCTTGGCGTCTGCGCGACCAGAAGTTTTGATGTTTTTCTCGGCTTGTTTCATACCATAATCGGCACGCGTAGCGCCAGCAGGCTTGATGGAATCGATCGTTCCCTTAAGACCCTTTGCGCCGCCAACCGTGCACGCCGTCAACTCTTGCATTGTCTGCGAATAGTTGTAGCTATGGCCGCCGGAGCGGTACGTGTCGTTTCCGACCTTATCGGTCTCATCACCCGCAAACTTAACAATGGCAACCTTATGCTGCCTATCGACACCCTCGATACCTTCGTTTTGTTTGGCGATGGTGTCGATAAAGCTGTTCGCAGCGTTCTTCAGTGCATCGATACGCTTGGTGGAATCTCCACCGCCCATAGGATCATTCATCGAGCCAGATGCATCCAGCACCATCACGATGTCAAGCGGCGTGGTAACCGTCACCTTTGAATTAGACGTCGAGGACATCGCCGAAAGCGTAGTCAAGAAATCCGACTCTTCGTTTTCTCCGGTTGCCATGACCGTCTTGTCGGTCCAGATTCGACCGACGTTTTGGGTCGTTACTTTATTACCGCTGTGGCCGGCCGCCCAGATTTCCCAGCGTCCGGTGGTGTCGGGGTCGACAACCGTCGGCCCGCTCACTGTCGGCCCGTCCATTCCCGTACTGGACCTGGCGTTGGCCTCGGGCAGCATGGCGAATGCTGCGGCTGGCAACACCAGCACTACGGCCAGTATCACCGCCAAGAGACCCCTCGTGTACTTACCCATCGCGTCTCCCTTCTCGCAGGATTAGACCTTGCATCAGCCTAAAGTTACGGAATGAGACACAATTAGGGCAGGTGACACACGTTCCAGATTCGGTTTTTAGGCGTGAGACAAATGTCTCACCAAAGCTGAGACACAGCGTTTTCGCAGGAAAACGGGTGCGACTCAAGATCGGTGGGGGCAAAAGGGCGCGTTTTCCTCCATCCCCGAGGGAGCAGTCGATGGTGCTCGCCACGAAACCGGCCCATCTACTACGTTTAACCCGATACCACTGACCATACCCGCATTTCATGAAAAACCGCAGGCGTTCTACCTGCGGTTTTGTTTTTGCGTTTTTTGCCGTGGTTGCGGGCAGTAGCTTAAACGTAGTAGATAGGCCCATTTCGTGGCGGGCGGGTTGCGCAGACGCCCTCGCAAGGCCAAAATGGTCCGTTTTCCTCCGTCCCCGGGGGATTAGGGGCTGTTACCGATGCGGTGTCATTTCAAAAGTATGCCGGTTTACTACGATAAATACGGGGTCCCCGACCGCACTCGCTTTTTTCACAAAATCGCAAGCCGTCTACCTGCAGTTTTGTTTTTACCAAATGCTGCGTGGTTGAAGATTAGCGATTCATCGTAGTAAACCGGCATAGTTTTGTTCGAGATGGCCTAACCGCGCGTCTACGCGCGGGACCGGCGGGGCATTTTTGCCCCGTCGACCCCTATTTCAGCCCTACTCCGGCTTGGTTTCTACCGTGGGAGTCTTGTCCGCCGCGACTGGGGTGCGGGCGGTATCCATAGTCAGGCAGTGCTTTGGGCAGCTTTCAATGCACTCGCCGCACACCACGCAGGCGTACGGGTCGATCGACCAGGTACCGCCCTTGCGATCAACCACGAGCGCGCCCGCAGGGCAGCGGCGCGCGCACATGCCGCAGCAAATGCATACGTCCATGTCGTTGACGATATGCCCGCGCAGGCGCTCGGGCGCCGCCAGCTTCTCCTGCGGGTAGCACACCGTTACCGGCTGCTTGACCATAGAACCCAAGGCCGTCTTGGCAAATGTCAGTAAACTCATGCCGCGCCTACCTTTCCGTGCAGCTAATGCAGGGGTCGATGGTCAGGATAATCATGGGCACGTTGGCAAGGAGCACGCCCTGCAGTGCATGCGTCAGACCCGCCAGGTTCTGCGACGTCGGCGTACGCACACGGAAACGGTCCAGATTCTTGGTGCCGTTGCCGCGCACATAGTAGTACGCCTCGCCGCGCGGCTGCTCAATCACGACCTCGCCGCGCGCACCGTCGACCGGCGTGAGCTTGGTGCGCCCACCGATACCGTCGTGCGGGATCTTGTCCACAAGCTCCTTGATAATGTCCATGGCCTGCGCGACCTCGGCGCAACGCACCTGGCAGCGGGCATAGCAGTCGCCGTCGGTCGCCACGATGGGCTCAAACGCGGCCAAGTCCGCATAGGCGCCGTCGCCGAACATGCGCACGTCGTAATCCACGCCCGAGGCGCGACCGAACGGGCCGACCATCGAAAGCTCCAGCGCGTCTTTCTTGCTGATCACGCCCACGCCATGCAGGCGCTCGCCACAGCTGTCGTCGTCCAAAAACGTATGCACCAAGGCCTCGTAGTCGGGGCGCATGGCGTCGAGCGTCTGGACAATGCCCGCTAGCTCGGAGTCCTCAATGTCGTGCTTAAGGCCGCCGATCTCGTTAATCGAAAGGATCACGCGGCCGCCGCAGGTGCTCTCGAAGATCTTGAGAATCTGCTCGCGCAGGGTCCACGACCGATAGAACAACGCCTCAAAACCAAAGGCATCGGCGAGCAGTCCCAGCCACAGTAGATGCGAGTGGATGCGCGAAAGCTCATGCAAAATGGTGCGGATATACTGCACGCGGCCGGGCACCTCGATGTCGAGCATACGCTCGCAGGCGCTGGCATAGCCGCAGCTGTGGCCCACGGCGCAGATGCCGCAGATGCGCTCGGCGATGTAGCCAAATTGATGCATATCGCGCTTTTCGGTGAGCTTCTCGAGGCCGCGGTGCACAAAACCGATCTGAGGAATCGCCTCGATAACGCGGTCGTCCTCGATCACCAGGTCTAGATGAAGCGGCTCGGGCAGCACCGGGTGCTGCGGGCCAAACGGAATGACGGAGCGATGCGCCATGGACCTTACGCCTCCTTTTTCTGCTTGTCGCGGGCGGCCTTGGCGGCAAGCGCCGCGCGGACCTTGGCCGCTTTCTCGGGATCCATGGCAGCGAGCTTTGCCTCCATCTCGGCAGCCTTGAGCGCGGCCTTCGCAGCAGCCTCATCGTGCTGAGCATCGGAGCCGGCAGCCGCAGCGGGCTGAGCAGCGGCGCCCGCGGCATCGCCGGCGCTCGCAGCGCCCTCCCCTGCAGCAGCCGCAGCCGCGGCGGCCTTTTCGGCAGCGGCCTTGCGCGCCTTGGCTTCGGCGGCGGCACGGACCTTCATGGCCTTCTCGCGCGCGGCCTTCACCTCGGGCGTGATAACGCTCATGGGCTCGGCAGTCGAAACCTGGTAGAAAAAGCCCTTAAAGTCGATCTGCATGTCGGTGATGGCAAGGCCAAACAGGTCGTGGGCCTCATTTTCAAACGGGAACACCGCGGGGTAATACGAGCTGATGGACGGAATCTCCTGGTACTGGTCGATGCCCTCAACCACCAGGTTCTCGATCGCGTAGCTGCCGTCCTGCGCAATCTGCTCCTGAGCAGCACGAACGTTGATAAACGTATAGACCAGGCGATACGTGCCGTCGTCGACGTTGCGCTCGGCGTGCATTTGCACAAAGCGCGCGCCGACGCCCTTGAGCGCCTGGACATGCGACAGGAGCTCCTCGATCCCGACGGTGGTATAGATAGCCTTTTGCATTACTCGGCCTCCTTTGCAGCGGCGGTCGCGTCGCCGGCCTCCGCAGCAGCCACAAACCCGTCCTCGCCCAGCTCAACGCCACCGTCCCAAGTCGCGGCACCGCCCACGGTAAGCGGGTCGCCGCCGGCGCGCATCACGGCCTCCTTCTGGTCCAGGATGCCGCACGCCTCCACGATGGCGTCGATCACGGTCTCGGGACGAATGGCGCACCCGGGCGCGTACACGTCCACGGGAATTGCGCGGTCCACGCCGCCGATCACGTTATAGGCATCGCGGAACACGCCGCCCGAACACGCGCAGATGCCGCAGGCCACCACGCACTTGGGCTCGAGCATCTGGTTGTAGATCTGGCGCACGACAGGCAGGTTCTGGGCATTGACCGACCCCGTCACCAAAAAGATATCCGCATGCTTGGGGTTGCCGGTGTTGACCACGCCGAAGCGCTCCGCATCGAACAGCGGCGTGAGCGAGGCCAGCACCTCGATAACGCATCCGTTGCAGCTCGAACCGTCGTAATGAATAACCCACGGCGAGCGCGACATTTTATGATCCATGGATGCCGCCTCCTAAATAAACACGTCGACGAGGATGGGCATAAGGTTGAGCAGGCCAAACACCAGCGCCACGCCCCATCCGAGCCTAAAGCAGCTGCGCCAGGTGCTGCGTGCGAAGGTGTTGTCGATCAGGACCTCGACAAAATACGTCGCGGCCATCACGACCAGGGCTACAACCCAGCTCACGGGGTTGTCCCAGACAAAGAACATGCCCACCCACATCAAAAACAGCACGGTCTCGCACCAGTGCATAAGGGTCATCTTGGCCAGCGTGCCGCCGCTCATCTCGGTGGCGACGCCCTGGACGATCTCCTGATGCGCGTGATGCGAGTACGAAAGGTCAAACGGCGACTTGCGCAGCTTGATGGTAAGCACCGCGAGCAACGCGAGGAAAATGGGCGCGCTGTGCACGATGATGGGGACCGACTGCCCCGTCACGGCGATGGAATCGAAGCTGTCGGTGGCAAGGTACAGGCCCACGCTCATCAGCAGAACGGCGGGCTCGTAACTCATGACCTGCAGCAACTCACGGTCGGCGCCGACCTGCGCAAATGGGCTTTGCGTCGAGGCGGACGCCAGCACCACAAAGATTGCAGCGAGCGTCACCATAAAGGCGCACAGCAGCGTGTTGGAGCCCGACACAAAGATGCCGCCGCCCACGACGGTAAAGATGAGCGCGCATGCCATATAGGTGTCGTCCATGGTGTTTACGCTGGCAGGGGCCTTGCGCAGCAGCTTGGCAACGTCGTAGAAAGGCTGCAGCAGGCGCGGGCCCACGCGGCCCTGCATGCGGGCGGACAGCTTGCGGTCGATGCCGTCGATCAAGCCGCCCGCAAGCGGCGCCAGCAAGGCAAACGCCACGGTGCCAATAAAGATGCCCACGACGCCCGAGCCTTCGAAATACTTGCCGCGCAGCACCGAGGGCGCGCTCATGGCAAGCCGCTCGGGCCCAATCCATGCGCAACACAGCAGCGCAAACAAGATAATGCTGCAGCACACGACGCTGCCCGCGGGGCCGATACGCTTCTCGCCAAGGGTGTCCTCCGAGTACCAATTGCGCTTTTCGGCCTTCACCTCGTGTCCCATCGAGCCGCGGAAATGGCGATATTTGTCGGTTCCCACGCCCGAAAGGTACACGTTGACGTGCGGCTTATTGCTCACGCGGAACGACGTCAGCAGCACCACGGCGATAAAAGCCACGATAACCACCATCAGATACATGGCGTCCTTGCCGATAACGTACGGCACGCGTCCAAACACCATGGCGAGATAGGGCGACACCAGACCGCTCGAGATGAGCGGGAACGCCACGCAGCACAGAATCAGCAGCGCGGCGATGGTGTTGAGCGCCATCCATTCGGTCTTGTGGACATTGACCTCAACGTTTTGAGCCGTGGGGTCGACGCCCGAAAGCTTGGCAAGCCACTTGCCCCAGAAGAAGAACGTCGCGGCCGAGCCAAAGGCCAGCACCATGATCATGAGCACGTTGCCGGTCTGCGCAAACGCCACCAGGGCGCCCCACTTGGACACGAGCATGCCAAACGGCGCCACGAACATGCCCATGATGCCCAGCATCATCAGGCGCGTCAGGTGCGGCATGCGGCTGAACATACCGTCCATGTCCTCGATATTGCGGCTGCCGATATGATGCTCGGCCGTGCCCACGCACAGGAACAGCAACGACTTTGCCACCGTGTGGAACAGGATCAGGAAGATGGCCGCCCAGACGGCCTCGGGCGCGCCGACACCCAAGCAGGCACTGATGAGGCCCAGGTTGGAAATGGTGGAGAACGCGAGCACGCGCTTGGCATTGCTCTGCGAGATGGCCATGAGGGCAGCGAGCAAAAACGTGATGGCACCCACACTCGTAACCATAAAGCCGGTCACGGGATAGATGGCATAGAGCGGGCTCAGCTTGACCATTAAGAACACGCCAGCTTTGACCATGGTTGACGAGTGCAGCAGGGCGCTCGTGGGCGTGGGGGCAACCATGGCGCCCAGCAGCCAAGTGTGGAACGGCATCTGTGCGGCCTTGGTAAGGGCGGCGAGCGATAGCAGGACGACCGGCATCACCAGCAGTGCGGACTGCGCGGTACCGGCGCCGGAAAGCTCGATCATGCCCGAGATGGTCAGCGGCATGCCGTTGACGTGCAGAAACATAAGGCCCGCCAAAAACGCGATGCCGCCCAGCATGTTGAGGATGATCTGGGTGAAGGCGTTTTTGATGGCCTCGGGCGTGCGCGTGTAGCCAATCATGAGGAACGAGCACACGGTGGTGATTTCCCAGCCGCAGAACAGCCACTCAAGGTTGTCGCTCGTCACGATGACGAACATGGCCGAGAGGAACAGGAACATGAGCGCCAGGAACTGCGGGCGACGGTCGGGCGCGGTCTGCCCGCGCAGCGCGGCCTCGTGCTCGTCATGGGCCTGGAAGTCCTTCATGTAGCCCAGGGCATACACGCAGATAAGGCTGCCGACAATGCCAACGGCGAGCACCATGATCACACTCATGTAGTCCAGGTAGAGCGGGGTTGCGGTGACGGCTTCGGTCGCGGGCAGCGTCATGGCTGCAAAGGCGAGCGAGCCCACCAGTTGGACTATGCCGAGCACCGTGGTGAGCGCGTTCCTATATTTGTACGCGTTGTATAGGATGACGGCGCACAGGATGACGTCGATGACGGAGCTGATGATCGAGAGCACATGCGAGGTACCGGGGGCAACCTCAAAGCTCTGCGGACCCGTGCCAAAAAACATGACGGCGACTACAACCGTCACCGCCATAATAATGCCGGAACCTATGAGCCCCACCGCATCGCGGGCGCGGTCGCCGCGCGCGAACAGCATGCCCAGCGCCGGTACCAGCGGAAACAGGGTAAGGAAATACAGTAGCGTCATACCATCACTCCCCCATGCAAAAACGCTGCAATTGTTTAACGTTATAGCTCAATTGATGAGTAGCGGCAGCGGGTTTTCGGTCAACTGGGGAGTTTTAGGCGTACGGGGCAAGGAGTCTGTCCGCATTGGAGCAAAGGGGCGACGCTCCCCCTATCGCAGCGACAGGCGCGCGGGCCACTGCGCGCGGTTTATTGGCCATTTTGGAGGATGTCCCGATAGGCTCGCGGCGGTCCAAAAAGTTGGCGCGGCAAGAAAAATGCGCCCCTGTGGGCGCACCATCCCGTTTGCTATTCCGCCTTTTTAACGCGCGGCTTGGGACCGCGCGGCTTATCGACCAGTGCGGCCTCACCGCTCTCGCGGTACTGACGGCACCAAGCCTTGACCGAAGACTCGCTGGGAATCTTGTGCTTGATCATGGCCTCGCGAACCGTCAAGCCGTTTTCCAGACGGTCCTTAACCACAGCGAGCTTTACGTCGTACGAATAGGTGTGATGATGCGAACCGGCATTGAGAACGGCGTCGGCACCGCCCACGGCATACGCGCGGGCCCACTGACGAGCCGTGGCCTGGGGAATGCCAAGCTCCGCGGCGAGGGCGCGATGACCGACCCCCTCTTGAAGGATCTCGACGGCGCGCTGCCTAACCTCGGGCGCATGCGTGCGAGTCCTAGTTGCTTCCGACATACCTGCCACTTCTTAGCCTTAACCGTTAATCTGCTTTCTTACGTGCAAGTTAGATAGTAGCATTTTAGCGTTTGCTCAAAGCAGTTAATTAAAATAGACGCGGCGTTATCTGGGCATTTGGCACCAAATTACGACATTTCTTTATCGATTATTTACGCTGGTAGCTGACTCGCAGCTAATCGTCATTCGCTTGTCAACAAAATTGGCATCTCTTTATGTCCTTTGGTATAGAGGATATAGTTATTAACCCCTCCCCCAATAATTTTGAGTGATCTGCAGGACAGTAGACCTCCTCACTCCTCATGATTACCGCGCATTGCCATCCACCGGAGCAAAACAAAAAGGGCGGGACCTGCTGCGCTTGCAGGCCCCGCACCGGTTGACACCCGACGGGACACAGCCGGGCGAGGCGGATCCGTGCTACCGCCCCGCCTGGCCGCGATGTTCAACTACAGCTCGTTGGCCGCGTGATACGCCGTGCGAATGGCGCTCGCAATGTCGGCGGTGCGCTCACCCGAGCAGTCGCCCACGCAGGTCACGGGCACCGTCACGCCATCCAGGTCAAACGCGTTGGCCTTGGAGCCCACGGCCATCACCACGTAATCGCAGGCGATCCTCACCGGCTCCTCGGCGCCGTCCTCGGTGGTGCGAACAGCCTCCACGCCTTCGTCGGTAATGGCGGTCAGGCGGGTCTTAACATGCTGCTCCACGTTGTGCTCTGCAAAGTCGCTCATAATCAGCGGCAGAATGGTCTCGGACTCGCCTGCGGCAATCTTGTCGAGCATCTCCACGATCGCCACCTCGCAGCCGTGCTGCAGCAGGTACTCGGCAGTCTCGGTGCCCACCAGGCCGCCGCCAATGACGGCGACGCGGCCGCTGAGCTCCACCTTGCCGGCCAGCACGTCCCAGCTCGAGACGACCTTCTCCGAATCGGCACCCGGAACGGGGATGACCACGTCGTGTGCGCCCACGGCCACAATCGCAGCGTCGGCGGCGTTGAGGTCCTCAGCGGTAGCGGCATGGTTGAGCTCGACCTTCACGCCCAGGCCGGGCAGAATCTTCTCGTAGTACTCGACCGAGCGCATGATCTCGTCCTTGCGCGGAGGCGCGGCCGCCAGCACAATCTGGCCGCCCAGATGATCGCTCGCCTCGTAGACGGTCACGTCGTAGCCGCGCTTGGCCGCCACGCGCGCGGCCTCCAGACCGGCGATGCCGCCGCCCACCACGGCGATCTTCTTGTCGCCCTCGCCCGGCTTAATCGCGATGGTTGCCTCATCGCCATTCTCGGCATTGAGCACGCACGAGATGTACTTGCGGTTTTGAATCGCATCGACGCAGCCCTTGTTGCAGTTGAGGCACTCGCGGATGGGCTCACCCGTGGCGGCCTTCAGCGCAATGTCGGGGTCGCACATGAGCGAGCGGCCATAGGCGATGATGTCGGCGGCGCCATCTTCCAGAATCTTCTCGCCGGCCTCGACCGAAACCACGCGGCCCACGGTTGCCACCGGCACGGAGACCAGGGCCTTGACGCGCTCGGCCACGGGCAGCGTCCAGTTGTAGGGCATGGCACCCATGGGCGGAATGGTGTCGCCCATGTTGCCGGTGTGGTTGGCCTGTGCGACCTGAATCATATCGATGCCCGCACCCTCGAGCAGCTTGGCGAACTCGCAGGCCTCGTCGGGCTGCAGGCCACCCTTGCCGCGCGGCGTGCCGTCGGGGTTCTCCATGATCACGGGGAGCTTGTACTCCACCATCAGCTGCGGCGCGGCCTCCTTAATGGCGGCGACGACCTCCAGCGCGTAGCGAACGCGGTTCTCGAACGAACCACCGTACTCGTCGGTGCGCTGGTTGAGGATGGCCGAGCACAGCGAACCCACCAGGCGGTCGCCGTGGACCTCGATGGCGTCGATCCCGGCCTGCTGCGCGCGGGCGGCCGAGGCAGCGATGGCCTCCTTGATCTGGGTGAGTTGCTCTACGCTCGCCTCGTTCACAAAGTGCTGCATGTCGTGATGCAGCTTGGCGTAGGCCTGGTTGCGGATCTCGTTGGACTCGGCCATCTTGGCGGCAAAGGTCTCCTCGTCGCCGGCGGCCTTGGCCTCCTGCGCGGCCTTGGCGGCGGCCATGGATCCCATGACCATGCGGCCGACACCGGGCACATCGTACTCGGGGTGGAACAGCTGCAGCGCGACCTTGGCGCCGTGCTTGTGGACGGCATCGGCCAGCGCCTTAAACGTGGGGATCTGGGCGTCGGTTGCCAGCTTGGGCGTGGGGCTTGCGGTCATGACGGGAGCGACGTCGCCGATGACGATGTAGCTCACGCCGCCACGAGCCAGGCGCTCGTAAAAAGCCAGGCTGCGCTCGCCAATGGAGCCGTCGCGCTCCTCGTAGCCGGTGGTCAGCGGCGGAAACATAATGCGGTTCTTGAGCTCAAGGGGGCCAACCGTAATGGGCTGGAGCAGCTTGGATGCAGGTGTGGTCATGGACATTCCTCTCTTGTAGGCGCGGCGGCGATGATGCCGCGTAGTTATCTAGAGGATATGGCATGGGAATACAGCAGCGCAACGGAAATCGGCGGACAGCAGGTAGCGGCAGGTGGATGGGATGAGCCCAACAGCGGGTTTTTCTCGATCTGTAACACCTAGCCGCCTAAATCGGGTCTAGATGTTACAGATCGAGATTTTGTTTGAGAGGCCGAGAATTGGACCGAAAACACGGTCCCGAAATAACAAAAAAGCTCGCCGGCTAGGCCGACGAGCTGCAAGTTCTTGGTCGCGGGGGCAGGATTTGAACCTACGACCTCCGGGTTATGAGCCCGGCGAGCTACCAGACTGCTCCACCCCGCAATGTCTGGGCGCCTCATGTGCGCAAAAAAGAATATTACGCGGGAGTTCGGTAAACGGCAAGGAAAATCTCGTAGAGCATAATTCCTTCATATTTAAAACCCCTCAGCCCCTATCACCGTAAACGAATCGCAGCCGAGCGCCGTCGACGGCACGTATACAATGGTGCGCGTCCTTTTATGCCAACACCGGGAGTAGACATGCTGCTCGCTATCGATATGGGAAACACGCAGACGGCCATGGGCCTGTTTGACGGAGACGAGCTGGTGCAGTCGTGGCGCATGCCCACCGACCGCTCCTATACCGCCGACGAGATCCATGTGCGCCTGATGGGTTTCTTTAAGATGTACGGCCTTTCGCTCGACGCGGTCGACGCGATCGCCTTTGCCGGCGTGGTGCCGCAGCTCTCGCGCGAGTGGCACGCCGTGGCCGACCGCATCGCGGCGGACGCCATCGTTATCGGGCCGCAGACGGCCGCCGTAACCAAGCTGCGTGCGGCACGCCCTCAGGCCGTGGGTGCCGATCGCGTCGCCAACGCCGTTGCGGCCGAGACCTTCTACGGCGCCCCGGCAATCGTGGTGGACTTTGGCACCGCGACCAATATCGACGTCATCGATGAGGACGGCTATTACATTGGTGGAGCGATCGCGCCGGGTATCCGCATCTCCATGGACGCGCTTGCCGCCCGTGCCGCCAAGCTCGCCAGCGTTCCGCTCGAGGCGCCGGAGCACGCCATCGGCCGCGATACCGAGGAGTGCATCAAGGTCGGCGCCGTGGTGGGCGCCGCCGCCATGGCCGAGGGCCTGGTCGCGCGCATGAAGCGCGAGCTGGGCCGCGAGGATGCCACCGTTATCGCCACGGGCGGTCTCGCCGGCATCGTCGCCGATTCGACCGATGCCTTCGACGTGGTCGATGGACAGCTCACCATCAAGGGTATCTGCGAAATCTACCGCCGCATGCAGGAGCTGGGGTAAGACGGGGCTTAAGTCGAGCACGAGCGCGAGCGGCGAACTAGGCAACGCATCGGTCCTATTCCTCAAAATCGAAAATTTATCAGTTTTGAGGAATAGGCTTTCTGCTACGCCTCGCCGCATAGCCACCTCGCCAGGTCCACGATCTGCACTCCGTCGCGATCCGTGGCCTCGTGATGCGTGCGGGCGAGAATCATCTTGGGATACGCATCGCCAATGCTCAGCAGTGGCGAAATCTCGCGTTCAAATGTCTTATCCGAGCTGATGTCGTCGCTCCCCTG
>CAJJZO010000014.1 GCA_905197585.1 uncultured Collinsella sp. | reverse complement strand
GAAAGCACATTAAGTGCTTTCCTTTGCGTGCGGAACTCGCGACAAACTTAACCCCCGCCCTCAGCCCCGGAGACCCTCCCTGCCGTCACTTTGTTCAACCAGTTTTGCGGGCGTGCGCCGCTGCGCGGCTAGCCCGCATGCTCCTCGGCGGGGTTGGTCTGATGGATCTTGTTGAACTTCCGCCTTTGGCTCAAATGGAAACGGGGGACGCATCTGCATCCCCCGTTTTTGTTGTGATTACTCTAGGTCAATAAACTTAGTGCTTAGGATCTTGCCGTCTTTTACTAGCATTCTGGCCATGGTGGGGCCTCGGGTGCCTCTGGGGTAGCTGGCGCTGCCCGGGTTGAGGACTAAGCAACGGCCCACTTGGGCTTCTTTGGTTACGTGGGTGTGGCCGTTGATGGCTACGTCTACGGATCCCACCGGAAGGTCTTCGCGGTAGTGGGCTACGGCGAATTTGAGGCCTTCGTAGGTGAAGAGGGCCAGACGGTCTACATCCGGGCCGTAGTCGCGGTAGTAGTCGTTGTTGCCTAGGACCGCTCGCACGGGGGCGATGGTGCATAGATGTTCGTAATCCATCTCTGAGGTGAGGTCTCCGGCATGGATGATCAGATCTGCGCCCTTGAGCTCGTCCAGAAGCGCAGGCGAAAGATAGCCGTGAGTGTCCGAGATGATGTCGATACGCTTGGCGCTTGCACTGTTCATGGGATCCCTTCCGCAAAAAACGATTCGGCAGATACATACAAAAAAGGCCCCACGGCTCCGCAGACGATGGGTCTACAGGGCTGCGGGGCCAGTGTGCTAGAGACTCAGAGCCTTCTTGAGCGGCACGACGCGGCGGCGCGAAACCGGCACGCGTTCGTCGACGCCCGTAATGCCCAGCTGGATGGCGCCCGAGGGCACCGTCTCCACATCCGTGACGCACGCCAAGTTGACGATATAGCGGCGGTGAACACGGAAGAAGCCAAAGTCGCAGAGTTTGGCCTCAAACTGCGCCAGCGAGGTCGTCGACAAAAAGCGATCATCGACGGTATAGATGCAGGAGTAATCGTCCTTGGCCATGATAAAGCGAATATCGTCCACGGGAATGAGCACCTTGCGGCCGCCCTTTTCCACCGGGATACGCTCGATGGTCACCTTGCTGTCCGTAACCGGCTTGGCGCGTTGCATGACCTTCTCGATCGCGCGATCCAAGCGAGCTTCTTCGACCGGCTTCATCAGATAATCGACGGCATCCACGTCGAATGCCTCGACCGCATGGTCACTATACGCAGTCACAAACACGATCGCCGGCGGATTTTTGAGCTTATGCAGCGCCTCGGCAAGTTGCAGGCCCGAGGCACCGGGCATCGAGATATCGAGAAACACGACATCCACGCGACTTTCCATAAGCATCTCGATGGCGGAGCGGACGCTCGACGCCTCCGTGATCGTGCCGATCTTGCCCGTTTGCTCGAGCAGGAAGCGAAGCTCCGAGCGAGCCGGCGCCTCATCATCCACAATCATCGCACGCAGCATAGGGATAAAACCTTTCGTCAACTAACTACGCCGGGCATCCGTCGCATGACGTTGAGCCCGTAGCCTTTTATTTTACTCTTGAATGTCAAAGATGCTCTCTGACAAATCAAGATGAAGGAGCACTTTGGTGCCCTTGCCCGGCGCCGATTCGACACGCGTATAGGAGTGCGGCCCATAAAAGCGATGGATGCGCTCCGAAATATTGTGCATGGCCACACCGGCGCCGCCACCCTGGGGAGAGCTGGCGTCGGGACGGGCAGAACGCTCGTCAAACAGTCTGGCGGCGGTACCCTCATCCATGCCCACGCCATTATCGGCCACGGCAATCAAGATTGCATCCTCGCCGTCTTGGTGAACGGTCACGTCGATCCTCAGGGCGTCGTCATCGCCCATACCATGACGTACGGCGTTCTCGACAATCGGCTGGATCACGAACGCCGGCACCAGCGTATCTTCCACGTCCTCGGACACATCGAACGTCGCAAGCACGCGGTCCTCGCCAAAGCGGGCCTTCTCAAAGGTAAGGTAGCGCTTGGTCTGTGCGACCTCACGCGAGACCGGAATAAGCGATCCCGAGTTGTCGAGCGTGGCACGATAGAACGATGAGAACTCACGAAGCAGTTCGCGGGCCCGCAGCGGGTCGGTGCGCGTAAACGATGCAATGGTGTTCAGCGTGTTGAACAGGAAGTGCGGGTTAATCTGCGCCTGCAGCGCACGCACCTCGGCGCGCGCCGTGAGTTCCTTTTGCACCTCGAGCTCGTGGATGGCGAGCTGTGTGGACAAGATCTCGGCAAAGCCCGAGGCAAGCGCATACTGGGTACGGTCGACGGCGCGCGGGGTCTTGTAGTAGAACTTGAGCGTGCCGACGGTACGATCGCCCACCTTGATGGGGGCGATAATGCCGGCGGGGACTTGGTTGTGCGAGCCGTCCGAGCCCACGACATCCACCATACGGTTGAACGACTGCACGATGCCATGTTCGATAACGTAGCGTGTGGCAAGCGTGTGGATGGGAGTATCGGGCAGCAGTTTTTCCTCAAACTCGCCCGCGCAGGCAAGCACGTTGTCCTCGTCGGTGATGGCCACCGTCATGGCGCGCGTCTCGGGCAAAATGCGCCGGCACACCAAACGCGCCGACTCCTGCGTCAGACCGCCCTTAATGTCCTCGAGCATGGCCGAGGCCACCGAGAGCGTCTCCTCGGTGTACTGGGAGCGCACCGAATCGGGATTGAGCGTCAAAAAGATAAAGATGCACAGAAAGATGCACAGCAGCGCGCAGGCAATCACCGTGGCGATCGGCTCGATACCGGTCACCAAGGCAAAAATAAAGTACACCAGCACGCAAATGGCGCAGGCAACGGCAATGATGCGAAAGATTGATATTGAACTATCGCGCTGGGCGCGGCGGTCGATCATTCGGCCCCCTCCAGGATACTGATCAGTTGTGCGTCACGCCAAAGCCCGTCCATGATCTTGGGCCAAAAGCTCTGGAAACGCAGGTAGCTTGCAGCGTTTTGGCGCGCATAGGCCTTTGCCTCGTCGATACCATGGCGCCAGATGCGCAGGTAGCCCTCATGCTCGCGGGTAAACACGCTGCGGACCATAGCGGTCTTGCGCACGCGGTCGTCGAGCTCGCGCGAAATCCACGGGCCCGGGTAGGGCATGAGCGATGCCGCCGTAACGGGAATGAGCTCCTTTTGATGCGCGGCGAATGTCAACTTGGCCCGTTCGTAGTACCAACGGTATACATCCTGCATAAAGCGCGGTGAGCGCTTTTCGGACTCCGGAGGCAGATGGCGCACGGTCCACTCGTTATCGAACCACACGTCGTAGCCAAACATGCGCATGTTAAAGAGGTAATCCAAGTCCTCGCCGCGGGTGATAAACGGGTCAAAGGCCACACGCGTAAAGGCGCGGGCGTGCAGGGCCATCAGGCCGCCACACACGTAGTTGGAGCGCGAGATGCGGGTGCCCGAGAGCGCCTTTTTCATCCAACGGTTGAACTCGATGCGCTTGGTCCACCAACGATGGCAGATGCCCGCCTTGTCCGCGGGAGCCAGCGGCGAGCCGTCGCGATCGTAGAAATAGCCGCTCTTGACCAAGATCGGCAAGCCCTGACGTGTCTGCTGCCCCAACGCATAGGTCGCGCGCTTCATAAAGTCGGCGTCGATGACAGTCTCATCGTCATCCAAAAAGATAACCGCGTCATGCCCCAGCACAGCGGCACAGGCTAGCCCCATGTTGCGGATGGCACCGTAGCCTCGCAGGCTCACGCACTCGCCCGAACCCTTGGGCGCGATCTGAGCAACCCGGTCTGCAATGCGCGAGGCCTGGGTGTTGGTGACAACGGTAACCTTGAGCGTGGGATGCGCGTCGACAATCTCGTGCACGCGCAGCGACACATCGGCTGTGGCAGAAACGGGACAGACCACCAAAAGGATGATGCGCGGGATGTCACGTACCTGCTCAAGCGAGGCCAGACAGCGGTCGAGTTCGGGATTGTCGGCGTTGAGTCGCGTCGAATGGTCATAGGTGCCAGGGGCGTTTGCGCAAGCGTCATCGCCCGCCCAATACGTTGGAATCACGACTGTGGCGTTCATGCCTTACCCTCCCTGCAACACAAAAACGGGACGCCGCCAAACACAGGCGACGCCCCGCGACCTAGCTGATTCCATCATACCCACTTGGGCAAATCATTGCTCGCAAGTCGCAATGTTTATTGCGGATAACCCCAAAAGAGTACCGTGGACAGGCACAATAGCCGCTCGCTCCTATGCGGCATGCTCTGCCGCCCGAGTCATGCGGGACAGGCGGACCAGCAGCATAAAGCCAACGATCAGCAGCACGCCAATGGAAAGGACGCCCAGCGACGGGTTGCCGGTCAGCGAGGTGACGACCGACACTAGGAAAGTGCCCATGACGCTTGCATAGCGACCGAAGATGTCAAAGAAGCCGTAGTACTCGTTGGACTTTTCCTTGGGGATAATGCGGCCAAAGTAGCTACGGCTAAGCGCCTGCACGCCACCCTGGAACAGGCCGACCATAATGGCAAGCACCCAGAATTCAAAGGCGGTCTTTAGGAAGAACGCGGCGAACAGCACAATGCCCATGTAGGCGGCGACTGCCACCAGGATCATGTTGAGCGTGCCCACGCGTCCGGCGAGCTTGCCGTAGATGATGGCGGATGGAAAGGCCACGAACTGCGTGACGAGCAGCGCCAGGACCAACTGGGTCGAATCGATGCCCAAAGCCGAGCCGTAGCTGGTAGCCATGGAAATGACCGTGTGCACACCGTCGATATAGAAGAAGAACGCAATCATGTAGACCAGCACGGTCTTGTTGTGGGCGATCTCGCGCATGGTGTGTCCGACCTCGGAGAACACACCGCCCACGATGTGGCCGATGGTGTCCTCGGGACCGCGCTCGCGACCGTACTTTTGCTTATAGGTGCGAATGAGCGGCAGAGTAAAGATGAGCCACCAGGCGCCAGTGATGATAAACGACAGACGCGTTGCCAGCATGGTAGGGACGCCAAGAGCGGGGCCACCCATGATGAGCGCCAGGCAGATGACGAACGGCACGGTGGAACCGATGTAGCCCCAGGCATAGCCCGAGCTGGACACGGCGTCCATGCGCTCGTCGGTGGTAATGTCGGGCAGCATGGCGTCGTAGAACGTCATAGAAGAGTTAAGGCCGATGGTGCACAGCACGTACACGGTCAAAAATGCCATGGCGGACATTGGGATAGCCTGCGCCAGGCAAAGCACCAGGCCCGTGAGGAAGAAGCCCAAGAAGAACTTGATCTTGTTGCCGGCATAGTCGGCAAGCGCGCCCAGAATGGGCATGAGCATGGCGATGACCAGCGAGGCGATCGTCTGCGCATTGCCCCAGGCGACCACCAGGTCGGCCGAGGAAGCGCCGGTATTGATGGCATTAAAGTAAATGGGCACCACCGAGGTATTGAGCAGCACGAGTGCCGAATTGCCCACATCGTACATAACCCAGTTACGCTCGAGCTTGGTGTATTTCATGGACAGGGACCCTTCGTATTCGCCCGATATGCAGTTAGTTCATCGTACCCTAATTGTCCAGAACCGCCGGTAAGGATTCGGCAAAGGGGCACGCACGGGCCCTATTCCTCGCGGTCGAACTCCTCATCGGCTTCGAGCACGCGACCGCTGTAGTTGACGTGACTGGTCACGGCATCCATGTCACCGGTCTCGATAAAACGTGCGACCGTGCACTCGTAATCGACCAGCGCGCGATCAAAGACCTCGGGGAAACTCTCGTTCGAGACCTCGTCGGTAAAGGGATTCTTCCATGTCAGATGGCCCAGGTTACCGGTGCGCTCGGGCAGCTCCGTCGTCACGCGATGGGCAAGGCCGTCGAGCAGCGAGTAGTCGTGCACCAAGCCCTCAACCAGGGCAATCGCGCGCGTCTTTACCGAGCCGGCGGGCTCAATCGCGCGGTAAAGTCGCTGCATATTGGCAACGGCAGCACCGTACTCCCCTGCCGGAATGTCAATGCCGTACACGCGTCCGGCAACATAGCTCATCAGCACGCCGGCCACGCGATTGATGCGATCGGTGGTGACGATCTCGCCCGCCGGCGGGTAATCGTCAACCGTAGCGCCATCGCGTTTAAGCTGCAGCATCAGCACATCCAGGTCGCTCTCGATCACGGCATGGACCTGACTGCTCGAATCCTCAAGCTCTGAATCGGACTCGACAATGCCAAACTGCTGCTCATAGACAAAGGGATGAGCGTTGCGGTCGAGCACGTAATGAGACAGCAGGCCCAGCGCAAAGGCACGACCTAGATTGGCATCGCGCGGCTGCAGGTGTGACACGCCGTCGCGCAGGCACGAGAACTGGCGCGACATGCGCGAGCGGTGCATGACCTGGGCAAGCGACGTGCAGTCGGAAACGCGTGGCGTGAGTATGTGGAAGAAAAACGGGTCGGGACCTTGGTTTCCCAGGATAAAGGCGATGCGCTCCTCGTCGGACGCAATAACGCCCTGCGGAAGACGGTCGATGCTTTCCTCGCCAAACAGATGATGCGTAATGAGCGCGGGCATAATGATCCTTTCGATTTCATTCGATGTCACCCATTATGCCCACCGCACGGTCATGCCAAACCTGCGGTGGTAAACGACGGGCTGCAGACCGCCTACGCAAGCCCCAAGTGTGCCTTGACCTCGGCAGCGCGACGACGGGACACAGGCACCGTCGAGGTTACGCGATCGAGCCTGAGCTCCATAAGACCCGTGGAGCCGATCTCGACATTGTGCACGTCTTCCAAATTGACCAGATAACTGCGGTGGACACGGATAAAGCCCTCGGAGGCCAGGCGCCGCTCGAGCGAGGAAATCGACTCATTGATCAGGTATGTTCCCTCGGCGCAAACGGCGTTGCAAAAATCGGCGCGCGCCTCGAAGTAGCAGACATCCGCCACGGGAATGAATACCTTTTTGCCCCCGCGATCCACCGTCAGGCGCAAAGGTTGGCGCGGAGCATGAACGACACGGCGAGCGCCCAGGGCGGTCTCAATCTTGTCGAGCGCCTTTGACAAGCGGGCATCCTCGACCGGTTTGACGATGTAATCGACAGCATCGAGGTTATAGGCATCGGCCGCATACTCGGCAAATGCCGTCACAAACACCACGATCGGCGGCGTCTTTAGGTTCTGCAGCGTCTCGGCAAGCTCAATTCCCGAGCGACCGGGCATGGTAATGTCTAAAAACAGCACGTCGGGCTTGTTCGACAGAATCGACTCCACGGCTTCGGTGACATTGCCCGCCTCGGCAATCTGACCCACACGCGTATCCTTTTCCAACAGATAGCGTAGCTCAGCCCTAATGGGAGGCTCGTCATCAACCACCAGGATGTTCCAGCCTTCGGACATATGCGCTTCCCCTCTTTTTCTCTCAATCCAACCGCGTGCTACACCGTTAGCGGCGCCGGCTCATGCGGCTCGCCGTTCAACTCAACGATGACCTGCGTTCCCACGCCCTCCTGGGACTTCACGCGCATGCCAGAATCTTCTCCGTAAAAGAAATGGATGCGCTGAAGCACGTTGAAGAGCGCCAGGCCGCAACCTCGCTTGATGGAGCCGTCGGCGGTAATGCTCTCGGGCTCCTCTCGGCGATGCTGCTCAAACAGATGCGCGCAGACTTCTTCGCTCATACCGATGCCGTCATCTTCGACGATGATCTCCAAGCCGTCATCGGTCTCAAAAGCCCTAACACGAATAGAAAGCGGCTCGATCTCGCGCTGCGCATGCTTGATGCAGTTTTCGAGCAGCGGCTGCAAGATAAACGGCGGTACCAGGCTGTCGCGCACCTCAAAGTCGATGTCGACCGAAACGCGCAGACGGCCGTCGCCGTACCGGGCCTGCATAAGATTGATATAACGAGTGCCCTGTTCCACCTCGTGCTCGAGCGTGGTGAGCGTATCGGAGTCAGAAAGCGTCTGACGATAGTAGTTGGAAAAGTCGATCAGCAACGATCGCGCCTTGTCGGGCTCGGTTCGAACGAGCGACACGATCGTGCTAATGGTATTGAATAGAAAATGCGGGTCGACCTGCGACTGCAGGGCGCGAAGCTCAACGCGGGCCGTGAGCTCGTCTTGGCGCTCGAGCTCAAAGCTGGCGAGCTGCGTGGAAATGAGGTCGGCAAAACCCGAGGCTAGGGCCGTTTGGCGCATATCAATGCTGCTCAGGCGGGGATAATACAGCTCGAGTGTGCCCACGCAATGCCCGCGCACGGTAAGCGGCGCGACAATGCCGGCGCGCAGGCGGGGAAAATAGCCGCCCGTCTCATTGGAGGCGTCACGCGAAAACACGCTCTGTTCGCCGGACTCGATCACGTTGAGCGTGGTCTTGAGCACGACCGGGGTGCCGGCAGGGCACTTTGCCGAGTCCTCGCCCCAGCTTGCCAGCACCTGCTTGCCGTCGGTAAAACAGATGGCAGAGGCGATGGTCTCGGACAGAATGATTTTAGAGGCGCCCAGGGCCGCTTCGGGCGTAAGGCCACGCGACGTGTAGGCGAATATTTTTGATGCGATGGCGAGCGTACGGTCGGTTGCGCTCGATGTGAGGTCGTCGGGGACCACAAAGACATACGAGAAGAAGAAGCACAGCATGACCAGGCCGGCAATAACGACAACGCCCGGAACGGGATTGGGGTTATCGGTTAAATCCCAGATAAGCAGCAGGATAAGCGCCGGAACGACAACACCGAGCAGGATGGCCTGAACCACATGCTGGGCCGTACGAAAGACCTT
This sequence comes from uncultured Collinsella sp., assembly GCA_905197585.1. Taxonomy (GTDB): domain Bacteria; phylum Actinomycetota; class Coriobacteriia; order Coriobacteriales; family Coriobacteriaceae; genus Collinsella. The sequence continues at coordinate 8,817 of CAJJZO010000014.1, read as the reverse complement.
GGTAGAGTTGTAGCTCTTACCCAGAATCAGCCTGTTTAAATCCACCGTCATCCCCTTTTATCTATCGCACCCATAGCAATAAAGAGGGCCGCAAGCGACCCTCTCCATTGCATTATGCAATCAAAAACTGTGTTTTACATCCAGTCATCGACAAACGGTATCTTAGGCGCTGTATTTGTTGGCCTCGCCAAAGGTGCCAGCCTCGACGATCCAGCCGTCCTTCATGATGACGTCCATGTTGTCGGTGTTGAGCACATGGATGTCGGCGGCAACGTCACCGTTAACGACCAGCAGGTCGGCGCACTTGCCGGCCTCGATGGAACCGGTCTCGTCCTCGATGTGGCACATCTTGGCACCGTTGAGGGTGGCGCAGGTGATGGTCTCGACCGGGGTGAAGCCGATCTTGTCGACGAACTCGTACATCTCCTCGATGGAGCAGGTGCCGTACGGGGTGACGAAGGAGAAGGAGTCGGAGCCGATCGTCATGACGACGCCGCGCTTCTTGGCCTCGCGCAGACAGTCGTAGTTGCGCTGCAGCTCCTTCTCGACCAGGGTGCCCTCGTACTTGTCGTGCAGCTCGGGAACGTAGACGGGCGGATAGGTGGCGTACCAGGTGGGCAGGAAGGCGATCGTCGGGGTGAAGAAGGTGCCCTGCTCGGCCATGAGGTCCATGGTGCGCTCATCGATATCGAAGCCGTGAATCAGCTGCTCGCAGCCAAAGCGGACGGAATCGTAGGCAGCGGCGTGGTTGTTGTAGCAGTGGCTCCACACGGGGATGCCGACCATCTTGGCCTCTTCGACCACGGCCTGAATCTCCTCGGAGCAGTAGTGCTGGTCGCGGCCGGAGTCCCAGCGCCAGATACCGCCACCGGTAGCCCAAATCTTGATGGCATCGGGGTTCTCGCGCAGGCGGCGACGGACGGCCTTGCGCAGATCCCAAGGACCGTCGACCTGATCGCCCCAGGGGTGCGATTCCTTGTTGAGCTCCTGGCTGCAGTGGTGGGAGTCGCCGTGGCCGGCAACGCGGCAGAAGCCCAGACCGGTGGCCAGAACGCGCGGGCCCTTGAAGACGCCCTTGTCGATGCAGTCACGGATCTGGATACCAAAGCGGCCGATCTCGCAGACGGTGGTGAGGCCGTGGGTGAGGCAGTCGTAGGCCTGCTTGACGGCGACGGCCTGCTTCTCGAGGAGCGGCTGCATGACCCAATCGGTGTCATCGTCGGTCAGGTTGCCCGAGAAGTGCAGGTGGGTGTCGATCAGGCCGGGAAGGACGGTCTTGCCGGCGGCGTCGATGACCTCAACGCCCTCGGGAAGGTCCTGCATAATACCGGCGTACTCGATCTTGCCGTTGTCGTCGACGAGAACGAGGGAGTTCTCGACCGGCTCGGCACCGGTACCGTCGATGAGCTTGCCGCCAACGATTGCATACTTAGTGGACATGGTTCCTCCTTATGGATCCATATGGTGGGCGAGGCCGTGTTGGGTTAAGGCCTCACAAAGCTACCCAAGTGGTGCCGGGTTCGGTGCGCGGGAGAGGGGAGCCCGCGCACCCGATCCGCCCGGCTCGGCGTTACTTTTTACGGGAATTGGTGAAAGCCATGAGGGCCAGGCCAATAGCCAACCAGCCGATCACGATGCTCCACTCCACCATGTTGAGGGAGGCGGGAGAGAACGGAATCACAAGCAGGCCGATGATGATGGCGCAGGCAGCGATAGCGAGGGAGATGCCAAACTTGCCACCGGGCACCTCGTAGGGACGAGGCAGGTCGGGCTCGGTGAAGCGCATGCGCAGGCAGGCGAGGGCGACCATGCCGCAGGAGAAGATGAAGGCGAGAGCCGACACGTTGGTCAGAGGGATAAGCATGTTCTTGCCCAGGAACGGACCGACGACGGTGATGACGCCCAGAACAACGCAGGCGAGCTTGGGAGCGCCGGACTTGGGGTCGACCTCGGCGAACTTCTCGGGCAGCTGGCCCTTGCGGCCCATGGCGAGCATGATGCGGCTCGTTGCGCCGTAGAAGGAGTTCATCGGGCCCATGGGTCCAAGCGTGGCGATGACGAGCATGGCCAGGTACAGGAGCATGTTGATGCCCTTGAGACAGGCAAGCGCGGGAACCGGGCTCTTAACAAACTCATGCCAGTCGAGAATGGTACCGAACGAGTAGATGCAGACCATGTAGAAACCGCCGGCGGCCAGCAGGGCCAGGGAGATGATCTTGCCGAACTTGTTCCAGTTGAGGCCCTCGGCTGCTTCCTCAGCCTGCTGAGGAATGGTGTCGAAGCCGGCGTAGAAGAACGGGGTCAGAACCAGGACCGACACGATGCCGGCAAACAGGCTGGTGCTCTCGGTAGCGGCCTTGCCGCCGCCAGCGCCGGTGACCTGGGAGAACACGGGCATGGCGTTGTCCGGCGAGCCGGTGAACAGCGAGACGCCCATGGCGAGCAGCATGCCGCAGAGCAGGGCCTTGGTCAGGAAGGCCTGGAGCTTGGCGGCCGAGCTGGCGCCGCGGAAGTTGAGGAAGATGACGTAGACTGCAAAGCCGAGCGCGATCAGCGTCGGGAACAGGTAGACGTCGGCCCCCAGGATGGTGTAGAGCTTGACGGCGCGCAGCCACTCAAGACCGGGTAGGCTGCCGAACATCTCGGACACGAGGGTCGAAATGGCGATGGCCTCCCACGGGCACAGGATGCCGTTGCCCAGGGCCAAAAGCCATCCGGTGATGTAGCTCAGTGTACGGCCAAAGCTACGATCGACATACTCGACGATGCCGCCCGAGATGGGGATAGCAGCCGTGAGCTCACCGAAAACAGCTCCGACGGGCACGAGGAAGATTGCACCCAAGAGGAATGCGATCATAGCGGGAACGGGACCGCCGCCCACGACCATCCAGTCGCCGACCTGCAGAACCCAACCGGTACCGATAATGGCACCAAAGCCGATGGTGAAGAAGTTCCAGAGCGAGAGCGTTTTCTTCATGCCGCCGTTATCCTCGACTGCAACTTCTGCGTTCTTGTCCGCCATTGTTCCCCTCCTTTCCTGTTTGACGCCCTTGGCGTCACCCCTTGCGCGGTCTGTTTTGCCGCGCGCTTTTATTCCATGGCTTTAAGATACGGCCTTGGCGCAGCAGCGCCGCTCGCAGCTCGACCGAAGGCAGAACTGCAAAACGAGCGGCACCGTTTTTGGGACGAACGGCGGGAGACGTCATTCGTCTTGGACGCTTTCATCTTGTCTACTTTTGAAGACCTGTTGCCGTGACGCTTGGCGCGCGGCGCGGCAACGTTCATACCATTTGTCAGGCTTTTGGCGCACATACCCATGTGTCGTGCATCTTTTTATGTAGGATAGACAAGTTACACATGAGGCAAGGTGATTCGAATGGCATACGGATACAATGACGGCGACCAACGGCCACAAAGCGTGCGCCTTGCCGGCCGCACCACGCCAACGCCCAGAAGCACCTCCGACAACGACAACCCGCAGCGCCCCCAAGAGCAGCCCGGGGCTTCTTCGCGGCAGCAAAGCCGTACCGTGCAGCAGTCAGACCGCGTGAGTACGAGCACACGCCAACGTCAGACCGACACATCGCAGCCACGCCGCTACGATCGCCGTAAGACCGACTACTACGTCAAGCGTTCCTTTTCGCGACCTCAACGCGATCGCGGCAATTCCTCCCCTCACCCCGCGTCGCACACCACAAGCCACGCGCTTCCGGCCCGCCGCCTACGCCTTGCGCTTTGCTCCATCGCCGCCTGCCTCGTCTTTGTGTTTTTGGGATCCTGTATCTCCCACGGATCAGCCGGTCTCGAGCCCACCGCCGAGGACAAGCTGCTCAAGGCCCCCGTCGCGCCCGGTTATTCTTTCGCCTTTTCGACCCCGCGCTCGCAATGGCAAGCCGGCACGATGCCCCATATCTATCAGATCGACCCTGCATGGTCGGAGCTGCCTTACGCCGGCGGTACCATCCGCCAAAATGCCTGCGGGCCTACGTGCCTCACCATGGTCTATATCTTTAAGACCGGCCATACCGATAAGACGCCAGTCAATATATGCGCACTGGCCGAAGCCGGCAACTACGCCCCCACTGGTGCCACCGAGTGGTCGTTTATGACAGGCGGTGCGTGGCAGCTGGGGCTCAACGGAACACAGCTCTATAACGATCGCGAATCGATTACCCAAGCACTTCGCTCGGGTGCGCCCGTCATCGCCGCAGTGCGCCCCGGTACGTTTACCAACGTAGGCCACTACATTGTGCTTTACGGTATTGACGACGCCGACCAGATTGGAGTCTTCGATCCCAACTCGGCCAGCCGCAGCGCCCGCCGCTGGGGCGTCGTAGAGGTCCTCAATGAAGCCGAAGCCATGTGGGCCTACTACTAGTCATTGGGCACTCATTGGGGACAGACTTAAATGAGTGGTCGTCGGGGACAGTCTTACGGACGCCGGCCGAGAGCAGACGAAAAGGGCCATCCCGAACTGCTTGGAACTGCCAGCACGGAAAGCGCATCCTGCTTTGGGGCCCAATAGCGGGGTGCGCTTTCCGTTAGCGGCCCGTTTGGGAAACTAGGGACCGCTTTTCGACAATAATCCGGGATGCATTTTCCGATTGAGGGCCTCAAGGGAAACCGCACCCCATGTTGGACGCTCATTCTGGGATGTGCTTTCCGCAGTTGATCGATGCGGCCTTTAAGGACTGTCCCAAGCTGCCGGCAGGAAAGGAACGTCCCCAAGTGCCGGGTTTCCGCAGCCTGCAATGCTCCTCATGAACAGCCGCCTCAATAACAAAAGCCCCCGCGGCCGAAGCGGACCGCGGGGGCAACAGACCTGCAAGAGTTAACTCAAGTCCTCGCCATTTGATGCAATGACCTTTTGGTACCAGCAGAAGCTGTCCTTTCGGTAGCGATCGAACGTGCCTTTGCCCATATCATCGGCATCAACATAAACAAAGCCATAGCGCTTCTTCATCTGCCCCGTCGAGGCCGACACCAAATCGATACAGCCCCACGGCGTGTATCCCATCAGGTCAACACCGTCCTCGACAATTGCATCGCGCAGCGCAAGAATATGCCTTCGCAGGTAATCAATATGATACGCATCGTGGACTTTGCCGTCTTCCAGCGCATCGAGTCCGCCCACACCGTTCTCGGCGATAAAGAGCGGAAGATGGTAACGATCGTGGTAGCCGGCAAGCGTCACGCGCAAACCCAGCGCATCGATCTGCCACTTCCAGGCAGTCTCTTTATCCTTGAGGTACGGATTGCGCAACGTCGGGAACACGTTGCCCTCCGCCTTCTCGGCGATCACCTGATCATCGGCGCACACCAAGCGCGAGCAATAGTACGAGAACGAGATGAAGTCGACCGTATGCTCTGCCAGATACTCCGTATCGCCCGGCTCAAAGGGCACGTGAACACCCTCTTTCTCGAGTGCACGCAGCTTCCAAGCAGGATAGGCGCCCGCAGCCATCACGTCTGTGTAGAAGTAGCGGCCGCGGTCCTCCTCATACGCAAGCCATACGTCCTCGGGCGCACAACGGTACGGATAGGTCGCACCGGCAGCGACCATGCAACCCACCTTGTTTGCGGGATCGATCTTGTGCAGAATCTCGACAGCGCGAGCGCTCGCCATAAACATATGGTGCGAGAACGCCGCGGTCACGGCTGCACGGTCACGCTCATCCTCGAGCGTGACGCCCGCGTTGAGATAGGACAGCGCCACGCTGTTGATCTCGTTGAAGGTGAGCCAATAACGCACGAGGCCCTGGTACGCACGTCCGACGGTCTCGACGTAGTGCGCATACCGCTCGATCATCTCTCGGCTTTGCCATCCACCATAACGCTCGACCAGAGCCAACGGATAGTCGTAGTGCGACAGCGTCACGAGTGGCTCGATTCCGTGCTCGCGCAGCGCCTCGAATACCTGACGGTAAAACTCCAAGCCCTCACCGTTGGGCTCGGCCTCCATCCCTGTGGGAAAAATACGGCTCCAACAAATTGAAAGACGCAGGCACTTAAAGCCCATCTCGGCAAAGAGCTCGACGTCCTCGCGCCAATGATGGAAGAAGTCGTTGCCCCAACGGCATGGATACAGCCTGTCCGGATCATCCACGGGCTTTTGCCTGCCAAACATCACATCCCAGCGGTCGGGACCCTGTGGAATCAGGTCGGAGTGCGACATACCGCGGCCGCCCTCGTTCCAGCCCCCTTCGGCCTGGTTGGCAGCGAGCGCGCCGCCCCACAAAAAGCCCTCGGGCATACCGGCAGCAGACGTTCTGTCAAAGTAACCCATGCTACTCAGTATCCTTGGCAGAAGCTGCCGCGGCGTTCTCCTGCTCCTGTGCCAGGAGCAGGTTGTCGTACACCTTAAAGAACGGGTACCAGACCACAGCCATGACCACGATCAAAACGATCGTAAATACCCAGATGCGCGGGTCGAGGCACTGGATAAAGCCCTGAACGAAGATGGGAAACGTGCCGCTCACCAAGATGTAGAAGTTAGAGACAAGACCCAGTGAGATTGCACCCCAATACAGCAGGGCCGAAATCATACCGCCCAGCACAAACGGAATCATGAGGATCGGGTTGAAGATGATGGGTGCGCCAAAGATCGCGGGCTCGGAGATACGGAAGAAGCTCGGCACGATGGATGCCTTGCCAAATGCCTTGAGCTGCTGCGACTTTGCCCTAAACGCGCAGAGCGCCACAAAAGAGAACGTATTGCCCGTGCCGCCGATGAGGTTGATGGCCATCGACATGAGTGCCGGGTGGAACTCAAGCGGCTGCCCAGCAGCGTAGAGCGAGGCGTTGGCAGCAAAGGCGGCAAGCGTAACCGGGGCGGTGATGGGCATCACGATCATGTTGCCGTGGACGCCAAAGCACCAAAACAGCAGCGTCATGAAGCAGATAAGCAGTGCGCCGGGCACAGAGTCAACTGCGACGGAAAGCGGGGCAGCGAGCAGCTTCTCGATAACCGAGGGGATGGACAGCGTGGGATCGATCATCTGGATCAGCAGGTTGCCACCAAAGAAGATGAGGATGTTGGCGAGCATAGGCACGATGGCGCCAAAGGTTTCGGACAAAAACGGCGGCACGCCATCGGGCATCTTGATGGTGATGCCCTTGGTCTGGCAGAAGCGCGTGACCTCGACGGAGACCAGGGCAACGATGATGGCGGTAAACAGGCCCTGCGCACCCAGATAGGTGCAGGGGACCGCCTGGAGCACGGACTCATCAGCAAGCTGGTAGTAGGACGACGGCGCCGCGGCGATCAGGAACATCACCAGCGAGGTCATACCGGCGTTAAGCTTGGGCATCTTGTAGGTGCCCGCCAGGTTATAGGCGATTGCGAACGTCACGATCACCGACAGTATGCCCATCGTCATGTTGAACGGGATGAGCAGCGTGAGCTTATTGGCCGTGGCAAAATCGAGCCAAGGGCCAAAGACGGACCAGAACCCGCCCTGCGCCACCAGGTCGGCCGTGACCGGCGGGTTGGCGATGATCATAAAGACGGCAGAGACCAAGATGAAGCTGATCGCGCTCATAAAGCCCTTTTGCATGGAGGCAAAATGGCGCTCGGTGCCGCAGAAATTGGCAATAGGGGTCAGTTTTTCCTGAAGCAGGGTCATTAACTTTTCCATGGTCGCCTCCTAGCCCAACAGCGACTGGGCGAGTGCCAGCACATTGGCGGCGTTGCCCATGCCGTAGTCCTGTGCGGGGATGACCGCGGTCGGCTTACCGCTCCCCTGCTTGACGGTGTTGAGCTGGTAGGACACCTGCGGCCCCAAGAGCAGCACGTCATAATCGGCGCAGGTCTCCTGATACTCGCCGATACCCACCGCATCGATATCAAGCTCGATGCCGTTTTGCTCCGCGTATTTCTCGAGTTTCTTCATCAGAATGCTTGTAGACAGGCCAGCTGCGCAAACAAGAAGGATCTTCATAAGGGATTCCCTTCGCATTGATTGGTTGGATAGTCGCCGCACGCCGTTAGGCGTTCTTGGCTGCAGTGCGCTCATACAGGCAGATCAGCTCCTGCACGAGCTCCTGAGCAAGCATGGAGCACATGAGGTGGTCCTGAGCATGGACCAGCAACACATCCACCGACAGATGCTCGCCCGCCGCCTCGGTCGAAAGCAGCTGCGTTTGGATGTGGTGAGCCTTGATTCCCGCATCCTTTGACTGCTTCATGAGTTTGGCGGCAGCGTCAAAATCCCCCGCCTTTGCCTTTTCAAGGGCTTCGAAGGCAAGGCTGCGCGCCTCTCCCGCTGCAGCGACCAGCTGAAACGAAACCATCTCGGTTCCCTGATCGTCCATAACGGTCTCCTCTCCCGTGATGTTTGGTTTGTACTTGAATATTCGAAACGCCTATCTCCCACCCGCAATCCTCGAGGTTTATTGCAGGCAGGCAGGGTTTTCGACAAAAGAAGCCTTAAGCCATATGCGCTTGCACAAGCGCCATCAGCTCATGCCAGGACCGGCGCTCGCGTAAGCGCTCGACCCCCTGGCGGTCCATAAAGATCTCAGCGAGCAGCGAGCTCAAGATCCGCGCCTCATCGCCGCCCGACCGGGCAAACGACACCATAAAGACGATATCGACCTCATGGCCGTATTCGTCCCAAAGAATGGGATGTTCGAGCAGGCCCACGGTAACAAAGGCCTCGGCGCTCAAAGGATGCATCCCATGGGGCATGGCCACCCCATTGCCAAACGAGGTGGCACTCGCGCTCTCGCGCTCGGCAACCTCTTGGGCAAACTGGGCATCGACACGGCCGCTCTCGACGGCGCGCTCGGAGAGATATCGGAGAACGGCCTGCTTCG